>JALQWJ010000260.1 GCA_023258775.1 Burkholderiaceae bacterium
TGGCCGCCCTCGCCCAGCGTAATGCTGAACGAGCCGGTGTAGCCGATCGTGTAAAGATTATCCGGGGTGATATTTTCAAAGAGGATTTCAGCAAAGCAACGGTTATCACCATGTATTTGTTGCCCGATCTGAATCTGAAGCTTCGCCCAACGCTATTAAAGTTAAAGCCAGGAACAAGGCTCGTTACAAACTCCTTCACCATGGGAGATTGGGAGCCCGATCAAGTGATTAACACCAGCGGGAATACCGGTTACTTCTGGGTCGTACCCGCACAAGTCGAGGGCCGATGGGTGCTCAACGGACTTGAGGGACACTCAGTTGCAAGCCTTGATTTAAAGCAGCGCTATCAACGCGTTGGCGGGACAATCACGCTTGGCAATAACCAACCTCAGGCACTACTTGGGGTTGAGCTGAGTGCTGACGAGTTACGCTTTCGCTATCTCGACAGCTCTAATCAATTACAGAATGTTAAAGCAACGATCAAGGGCAATAGCATGGACGCTGAATTGATCGGCACCTATTCCAACAACCGTTTTGCCGGAAAGCGACAGTAGCCTTGCTTAGCTGAATAGACCGGATGTCGCCTTCACCCGCTGAGTCGGGTCTCGAGCAGATTCGCCCCAAGCAGCACTTAAGTCCTGCAACGGCGGTTGCCATCATTGTTGGCATCGTCATCGGTGCGGGCATTTTTAAGACGCCCTCCATGGTTGCCGGGGTGAGCGGCGATGCCGGTTGGATGATGCTTGCATGGCTGGCTGGTGCTGTGATTTCTATTGCGGGGGCGCTTTGCTATGCAGAGCTTTCCTCACGCTACGCCCATGCTGGGGGTGACTATCATTTTCTTGAAGTCGCCTACGGTAAACACTTATCGTTTTTATACGCGTGGGCGAAAGCGATGGTGATCAACACGGGTTCGATCGCATTACTTGCCTTTGTGTTTGGCGATTATATGAGCCAGGCGATTCCGCTTGGTGTTCATTCAAGCGCGATCTGGGCTGTCGGTATCGTTATCTTTCTTACCGCGGTTAATCTGATTGGGATCCAGACCTCCGGAAAACTTCAATCCGCCCTCACCATCGTTGAAGTTATTGGGCTACTTGCTGTTGTTATCGCTGGTTTTAGCATTCAATCACCAGCAAGCGAAACGCCAACTTGGTTTAGTGGAACCCCCCCAATTGGATTAGCCGGTCTTGCGCTCGTATTTGTCTTGCTGACCTTCGGTGGCTGGAATGAATCGGCTTTTATTTCAGCAGAGGTTAAAGGTGGCCCGCGCAGTATGGTTCCGGTCATTATGATCAGCTTAGGACTGATCACGCTGATCTATATGTTGGTGAATCTTGCACTACTCAATGGCCTTGGTCTGACAGGACTCGCGAAGTCTAAGGCTGCAGCAGCGGATGTGATGGGTATGGCTTTTGGAACTATAGGTCAGCAGGCGCTTAGTCTTTTCGTTGCAATGGCTGCGCTCACCAGCATCAATGCGACCATGATTGTCGGAGCGCGTAGCAATTTCGCGATGGCGTCGAGCTGGCGAACACTTCGACCCATTGCGTCTTGGAATCAACAGGCTGGAACACCTGTTGCGGCTTTATTGCTGCAATCCTTGATCGCGCTTGCGCTTGTTGTGTTCGGACTTTTACAGCATGACGGCTTTGAAGCGATGGTCGAATTCACCGCACCTGTTTTTTGGAGTTTTTTATTTTTAGTTGGCTTATCAGTGTTTAAGTTACGCCGCCAAGCCAAACAAACTGAGGGATACCGCTTACCGCTCTACCCCCTCACCCCGCTCTTATTTTGCGCCTCTTGCGCTTACCTGAGCTATTCGAGTATGACATACGCAGCAAGTAAAAACGCGGTACATATTTCGTTTGCGGTCATGGGTCTTGGGTTGGTAGCGCTCGCCTTGCTTCATTTTAAGGAACGTTCTTCTCGTTAGGAATATCTCTTAGTCCCTTAGCACCGTGCCAGCGCTCAGTGGCTTATCCAGCCGATGAAAACCGGTCCCCAGCTTTATAACAAGATCAAAGGGTAAGGCAAGTTCGGCAGTTGTGTTTCTTGCTCGTTCACGAAACCCAGCAAGATTCAGATCGATCTTGTGCGAACAGGCAAAGATCATCTTGTTTTCGACTTCGGGAACCTCAACCATATAAAGGTCAGCAAAGACTTCCTGATAGGTACGTAGCATTGACGCAAAGAGGGGATTCATTTTGGGTCCCCAGAGATTGGCAACAACCACACCGCTTGGCGATAAGGCCTTTTTGACCGCCTGCAAGAATTCGCTGGTGGTCAAATGTTTAGGAACTGTATCGGACGCATAGGCATCGAGCATGATGATGTCATAGGGTTTTCGGCTAAGTTCAATAAACTGTCGACCGTCTCTCGCATGAGCACGCATCCGCTCATCTTCGCGGAAATTCAAAAACCGCTTTGCCACGTCAATTACCGCCGGATCAATTTCAGCCGCGTCGATTTGAACCTGAGGCAGATGGCTGTGCAAAAACATCGGTACGCTGCCGCCGCCGAGTCCAACGACCAAAATCCGCTGAGGCTTAGGGACCAAGGCCAACGATAATATGGCAGTTTTTGTATACCGTAATGCAAGAAAGCGCGGGTCGTTTATCTTGACAACAGACT
>JALQWJ010000261.1:0-242 GCA_023258775.1 Burkholderiaceae bacterium
TATTTGCCTGCCGTTTTTCAATACTCGGGCGGCGTAGCGGCAGCGCAAGGCTTTGCGATGGTCCGCCAACGATTCTCAAAGCCCTTGCCGCTTGCGGAGGCTTTTGCGGCGGTTGAACAGCACCTTGCTGCGATTGGCAGACCGACGAGCGCTTTTGCACATTGTGAATTGCGCTCACCAGCGCCTGTTAGCGAGCAGGGCTTTGTCGAGTTCAACAGGGTTTATGTCCAAAAGCTCCAGTC
>JALQWJ010000261.1:252-2628 GCA_023258775.1 Burkholderiaceae bacterium
GGGGTTTGTTTGCAGGCGGCGACAGCCAGGACAATCCGGTGGCGCGCACCAATGTTTGTCCGATGTACGACCCACCCGCTGAACCTGCGATGTATGCCTTTTCCTACACCGTCCCGGCCGGCGCGCGACTTGCAGGTGGATTCATGGTTGCTGGCAGCGGCGAGGCAAGCGAGAAGGCTGGCGAAGCTTATCGAGACAGGATCGTGGCCTTGCATGACAACTCGCCAGAGGGTCTGGCTTGCAAAGTCGACTATGTTCTGGAAACGATGCTATTGCGCTTGGCAGGATTGGGTTTTGAGTGGCCCGATGCAAATAGTGCCCAAATTTATACTGTTCAAAATATCGGTCACTTGGTGGGTCCGATGATGGCAGCGCGAGGCATTGCGCCGGCAGGCCTATGCTGGCACTACGCAAGGCCACCGGTAGAAGGTCTTGACTTCGAGATGGACGTTCACGGCGCTGCCGCCGATGGTTTGATTACGCCATAAGAAATCCCTCGTAGCCGTTTGCCGTGATCGTCTCGCATCGTTTTCGATAATGAGCCATGCCACCGGCGTAGGGCATAAACACGCGAGGTTTCCCGGGTATGTTTGCCCCAAGATACCAGGAGTGTTTTGCCTTCGGCAGTAGGGTTGCTGCAGCGGCTTGATTAACTTCTTGCATCCACTGCGCACTAGCTTGGGCTTGCGCTTCAACATGATGCAAGTCCTTGGCGCGCATATGGGCGATGCAGTCACTGATCCACTCCACATGCTGCTCAATGGCCACAGGCATATTAACCAGCACGCCCGGGCTTCCCGGGCCGGTCACCATGAAAAAGTTTGGGAATCCAGGCACTTGCAAACCCAAATAGTTTAAGGGCCCAGCATGCCAGGCATCCTCAAGCTTTTGCCCATGCCGACCTTTTAGATTTAAGTTCAGAACAGGCCTTGTCATCGCATCAAAGCCTGTGGCAAAAACAATGGCGTCGAGTTCAAATAAGGCGTTTTTAGTTTGAATGCCCGTATTCACAATACTTGTGATTGGATCTTCCCGGATATTGACTAAATCGACGTGATCCAGGTTGTAAGTTTCGAAGTAGTTGGTGTCAATTGGAGGGCGTTTGGCAGCAAAAGGGTGATCAATGTCGCTGAGCAACTGTGCTTTGCGCGGATCCTTGACGGTTTTGCGAATTTTTTGTTTGATGAATTCTGCAGCGGTCTGATTAGCGGCCTCACTGCTAAGTAAATCCTTGAAGCTGGCTCGAAAACGCAGACCTCCTTTTTCCCACGCCTTTTCATAAATCGTGCGCCTTTCCTCCTCAGAGCGCGACAGTGCCAGGGTTTCGCTGATATAAAAAGGATGACCATTCGGCGTTGCATGCATGATGGCCCGAATTTCTTCAGGACGTTCCTTGCAATAGGCTTTAAAGGCATCGTCAAGCGGACCGTTGTGGGCAGGAATACTGTAGTTGGCTGTCCTTTGGAAGACCGTCAGCGTCTTGGCCTGTTCAGCAATGACTGGGATCGCCTGAATGCCTGTCGATCCGGTGCCCACCACGCCAACGCGCAAACCAGAGAAATCAACACCCTCATGAGGCCACTGTCCGGTGTGATACCACTTACCCTTGAACTGTTCGAGACCAGGAATGGTTGGGATATTGGCCGAGGAAAGATTGCCAACGGCCGAAATCAAGAACCGAGTCCGATAGCGCGTACCATCGTCAGTACACACTTCCCAACAATTCGCCGCTTCATCGTAATGCGCCGACACAACTTTGGTTTTGAACTTAAAGCTTCGCTTTAAATCATAACGGTCAGCGACGAAATTCAGGTATCGCAAAATTTCTGCGTAGCCAGGATAGCGCTCGCTCCAGGTCCATGTTTTCAGTAATTCTTCAGAAAAGTAATAGGAGTAGGAATGGCTTTCCGAGTCGCAACGCGCACCTGGGTAGCGGTTCCAATACCAGGTACCGCCAACGCCTTCAGCCATTTCCAGGCCTAGTACCGATAAGCCCAGTCGATCGCGGAGACAATGCATTTGGTACATGCCTGAGAATCCGGCACCAATAATGACGGCATCTAGTTGATGTTGTACTTGATCGTTTGCGCTCACGTTATGCTCCATGTTCGTTTTCGCGCGGCAGGCAATGACTTATCTGGCGCTGAAAATGGTTTTATACAGGAGCCTAGAGCCCAGCTCTGTTGATCGCAAGTCACAAAGCGGGTGAATTTGAAATGCATGCGAAACGGGGTATTTATGTCCATCGACCAATCAAGCGAGCCGCAAGCAGCGATCGCCCCAACAAACTTACAGCCATCCTCTCAGCAGGAGGGCAAGGCACCCACGCCCGACAAAGCCCTGCCGCGAGTTGGATGGATCGGCACCGGCATCATG
>JALQWJ010000262.1 GCA_023258775.1 Burkholderiaceae bacterium
ATCGTAGCAAAAGTAGCAGTAGCAACGCTACCAAAACTTCGTCGCTGAATGAATGCCGCTAGGCTCATGACGTACCTGATAGAAGTGCTGGGTTGATGTGGACCGTTAAGCGCTTGCCGTCTCGGGTGAGTAGCACGCGCTCAAGCGCTGCAAGCTCCTGGATCGCATGATCCAAACGAGAACCATCGCGCAAGGGCCCATACTGACGAAGCTGATTCTTATTGATCGCATCGACCGCCTTGCTTTGGCAGTAATCGATGAGCCAACAATCCAAGCGCGTTGCATCGGCAAGTTCCGCTGGAAGCGCAAGTTCACCAAAAAATCGCCTCGATTCGCTCAAGTGCCAGGCTGCAAGCGTGGTTGCACGTTCCATCGCTTCAAGCGAAATCGCTTCGCCAAAGCCTTGATCGAACACCTGAAAGAGCGCAGCAAGTCTGGCTGCGTTGTCGGCCGATTTGCTTGCCACGTCCCTCACGTCGTAGAGCTCGCCACCGCTTGCAAGCTCCGCTTCAACGGCATTGTGAAAGTCAACCCAAGCCGCATGGGCTTGCGCAGATAGCCGCATGATCCGCGGAGTCAGCTCGCCGCGCTCATTCACAGGAGCGGTGCTTTCGAGTATGGCTCTTAGACGGTCGTGAAAGCGCGTCAGATAGGGCCAGTGTGTGGGCGCTTGCGTGAAGGGTCGTTGTCCTTGGGTTGAAGGGGGCCAGGCAAGAAGAAATCGCGCCAAAAATCCCGTGCCTCGTGATAAGGCGCCCGTTCGGCTGAAAAACTCCGTGAGCGTTGGCTCTTGGACCTGTAAACCAATGGTGAGTCTTGCTCCGGCTACCGTAAACGACTCGGTCGATCGCCGATCAACCGTCAGCGCTTTACCATCCCAGAGTTGATTAAGTAGACCAAGATTACGCATCACCGAGTCTTTACCCATCCCGTGTGAGCCCAACACGACGCCTGCTTCCGAGGACATCACACCCCCCGAAGGCCAGTGATGAGCAAGTCCATAGGCAAGCGCCTCGGGCGTTGCATCAGCGTAGGTGAGTCTCGGTATCCGTGGTGCTTGGGGCTTAGTCTTTTCTAATTCGAGTAGCGCAAGCTCCATATCGCCGGTGGGCTTTTGATTTTTGGCAAGATTTTTAATGCGCTCTTTAACGCCTGCGCGTTTGGATTCCCAAGCTTCAAGACTAGATCGATAGGTGTTTAAGACCGGTTGCATGTCGATTCGCTTTGCGGCCTCAAACGCGCTAATGGGTTGGCTAAAGAAGCTATCGCAGCTCGTCTTGCGCTCGCCCGAATCAGCAACCGTGAGAAAAAAGAGTCCTGTAGGCCCACAAAGCTTGTCAGCGCGCTCCACGTCGATGTGTGCTTGAGCGGCTAAGGAGATTGAGGCCAGCGCCGAACCCGCAACCAACGCGAGAGGTGCTTTCACAAAACCTTCAACCTCCTGCACTGCCAAACGGATACTGTCGGGTAGCGCATCGATTGGGTAGGGCTCAGCGGTCGGTTTGGTCCGCAAGGGCTCAGGCGCCGGCCAGTGACCCGTTGGGATTCCAACGCCGCTAGCCACACCCCGGGACGCCGCAACCTGCTGCGCCACCAAACTTGCCAGCACATCAAAGCCTTCAGCAACGGGAAGGCTCATGTGACGGCCTCTTGATAGGCAGCATGGATCCGACCCGCAGCAAGCATTAAGCGCGATCGATCAGATTCACTCAATAACTTGCCTTGAGCCTGATCGGCGGCAAAAACGGCAACCAGCAGCGATTCTTTGGCCACGATCTCAAGCGCTTGCGGTGCGCTGACCAATCGCGATCGAGCCCCTTTGAGTCCATGGCCCAACAATTGATCCGGATACAGATCGCTAAACTGAAGGCTGAGCGCACTTAGAATTGCTTCTACTTCACAGCCTGCAAAGCAGTGCAAGAGCACGCGCCCATCATCAAGGGCTCTGATTGAGAGTGAGGGCGTGCCGTCATCATGAGCGGGGCAGCAAGCCTTCCAGCGATCTTGGCCTTCGCTGCGTACCTTCTGAAGCCGACTTAAAACGACTTGCGCCTTCATCGCTTGGCCTCAAATCGCTCGAGCGCTTTGCCAAGCTCCTCAACCTTCCATAGCGATTTACGCCCCACTTTAACGGGCGGCGGAAACACGCCAAGCTTGATCATCTTGTAAAACCAGGTGCGACCGCCTCGGATCATCCCGCGCTCCGGAGGTCTTGGCTTCCGTGGCCCTTTGCCAAGCGTTCGATTCTTTTCAGCCGCTTCCTGCGTGACCGCTGGCCTACCAATGATGTCGCGAATACCTACGTATTGCATGATCGTCTCCCGGATAAAAGAAAACATATCGAGAGCGTTCCATGCTTGGCGCAAATGACAAAAATAGCACTTAGGGGAACTACTAGGGTACTTATCGGGGACCTTGATGTCGGCGTCCGATGTCATGACGCTTGCCTACCCCAGGGGCTACTTAGCCTCTTTGACCTATTGTGCAGACAGCTCCCCAATCACGCATTAATTCAATGCGTTTTACGAATTGAGTGCCGCGTTGGTAAGCGCGTTCTACTGCATCGGGTAACTGATGCGCAAGCGCATGTTCGGCAACCTCCCGGGGATAATTGGTTGCCTCGGCAGC
>JALQWJ010000263.1 GCA_023258775.1 Burkholderiaceae bacterium
ATCTGCAACAACGTACCGGTGCAAATCCAGCAAGGCGAGGTTGTCACCTTTGAATACAGGGGCCGTCGTTTTAGCCAACAGTTCCCATGAGACCGACGGATCAAATGATGATGCTAACGACCGCCAAACAGAGGTCACCGACCAGTGGCCGCGCCCTTGTGCGGCGCTCGTTGCTTCGCAAGGTACTGGCTGCGGGTATAGGATTTTCATGGTCGGCCTTAGTTTTTGCCCACCATGGCTGGTCAGAATATGATGCTACCAAGCCCCTGAAAGTTACCGGCAGAGTCAGCGAGTCCGCTTATGAACACCCCCACGGCTACATTCGATTGCAGGCTGACGGCAGGAATTGGTTTGCGGTGCTTGCGCCGCCTTCGCGTATGGAAAGCCGCGGCTTAGCAAAAACAGCGATTGCCCCTGGTGCAACGGTTACTGTTGAGGGGTATCCTCACCGCAGCAAGAGCGATGAAATGAGGGTAGAACGGATCACCGCCGAAGGCAAAACAGTCGAGCTCCGCTAAGACGACGAGCGCTAGTAAGTCGAAGTGGACTGCTCGTGTGTCGAATTACAAGAAATCATTGGGGCTTATAAGCCGCGCTCACGATGCAAGCGATTGAAAGGTTTTGGATCTCATCGCTTATGCGTGAATCGACCTGGCTTTATCCTGCCATTGAGACAATCCACCTCTTAGGTATGGCTGTCTTGTTCGGGTCGATCGTACTTGTTGACCTGCGGCTGATGGGCATTGGTCGAGACATTGACCCGCAGCGTCTTTTTCGATTTGCAATTCCGCTAACGCTCGCAGGGTTTCTTCTTGCCGGCGCAAGTGGCTTTATGTTGTTCCTGACTGAAGCCTCAACCTTCATTGCTTCAAGACTTTTCGTGTTGAAGATTAGCCTTATATTCATGCTCGTGTGCAATGCCGCCTCCGTTCACTTACGAATCAAACAGGACATCGGGCCTTATCGAGATCGCGGCGACGAGTTTCCACCATTGATACGATTACAGGCGGTGCTTTCAATGCTTGGTTGGGCCGCAGTCCTCGCGATGGGGCGTTGGTTAGCGTACCTGTGAGCCTAGAGTTCGCCTCATACACAAGGGATGCAAAACATTCGTCGCATGCTCCCAAAGCATGAGCACGATGCGCAGCAAATGAGATACGCTGCCCTAAATGCCATAGCCATACCGCCTCAAACAGTCTTGTGGCGAAGGCTGCGGGTGTGGGAAGCGTTTCAGACTGGTCCTCAAGGGTCAAAATGGGTCACGCTTTCCCCGAACATCAACGACCAGAATAACCTGCTTTCTCCACGCCGACTCTTTTGATTTGTCCTTGAAAGCCCTGCACTCACCTTCTCGGCGCATTGCCGGCATCGATGGATTACGCGCACTTGCTGTGATCGCCGTCATGGTTTTCCACGCAGATGTTGCCATCGGTCGTGGTGGCTATCTTGGCGTGGATGTCTTCTTCGTTATTTCAGGATTTCTGATCACAAGTATCTTGCTGCGGGAACTCAGAAGCGACGGGGCAATCTCGTTCGCTGCCTTTTTTGAGCGTCGAGCCAGACGCATAATGCCTGCGATGCTCGCCGTGATCGGCGGCACGGCGCTCGCTTGTCAGCTCCTAAGGCCAGAAGCGCTTCCTGCCCTCGGTAACGATGCCATCGCGTCCTTACTCATGCTGGCGAACTGGCATTTTGTACTGAACGGCATTTCGTACTTTGAAAAGTACGAAGGCTACCGGATGCTCGAACATTTCTGGTCGCTAGCCCTGGAGGAGCAGTTTTACATGGCCTGGCCGTTGGTCGTGCTCGCAGTGGCGGCGCGCTGGGGCCGGGCAGGTCTTGGACGTTTTGCTGCTGGCCTTGCCTTTGGTTCTGCGGTTTGGATGGCTTGGCTTGCCTATGTGCTTGGGTTTCCCGAATCGATGGACATCAATCGGGTGTACTTCGGTACGGACACTCATGCGGTGGGCCTTCTCGTTGGCGCTGCGCTTGCCTGTTCGTTTGCACGTGTCAAGGCCTACCTTCGCCTACGCTATGAAGCGCGGCGGGAGTTGATCGCGAGACTACTTGCGTTTTGCAGCCTCACAGGATTGCTCATCTTACTCACGCAAGTGGCTGAAAATCATCCGCTGCTTTATCCCCTCGGCTTTGTTGTAACAAGCCTTTGCACGGCCGGACTAATTTTTGCTTTTACGATCTCACCAAGCTGCGGCAAGGTTTTCGATCTACAGCCTTTAAAATGGATTGGCGAACGGTCCTATGGCATTTATCTATGGCATTGGCCGGTGTTTGCACTTACCCGCCCCGGGCTCGACATCGACCTCTCCCAGGACCAGACCTTTTTGCTGCGCTGCCTGATCACCCTTGCGCTGGCAGCGATTTCCTATCACCTGATTGAAGTCCCGATGCTTTCGTCGAGGACGCCTTTAATCAACGGGAATCGACAGCGCCTCGCCTTGTTTGCCCTTAGTACGGCTATCGTTTCTGGTTTATCGGTGTTTATTATCCAGACAGAGCAAATCGACAGCCTGAATCATCGAGAGATGCTTCTTAGCAGCGGTGCAGCACCCGCGAAACATGGACGGCGAACAGCTCGCCATGAAAGGCGGA
>JALQWJ010000264.1 GCA_023258775.1 Burkholderiaceae bacterium
TCGGGCTCCATGGCGGGATGACCCGGCCTTGCGAGCAGCGGTGAAGGCCTTGCGTGAAGCAGGGGAGATTGTGGTTCAGGTTATGCCTGGTCACGAGGATGAACAAGAAGAGTTTCAGTGTGATCGAACCCTCGTGTTGGGAGAGGACGGCTGGCAGGTCAAGGCCTTATAAGCTGGCTGTTTGAAACCTTAACGTTGTCCTTTCCTTTAAGGTTGTCGTTTCCAGATCAATCAGAAGTAATTCTTTTCGCGAAAGGATTTAAATGGGCCGCAATATCGTGATTGTGGGCACCCAGTGGGGCGATGAAGGTAAAGGGAAGATTGTTGACTGGATCACTGATCAGGCCCAAGGCGTTGTGCGCTTCCAAGGTGGCCACAATGCAGGTCACACGCTTGTCATTGCTGGAAAAAAGCAGGTACTTAGACTAATTCCCTCAGGCATCTTAAGGCCGGGCGTTATTTGTTACATCGGCAACGGCGTTGTCCTTTCTCCCAGTGCGCTGCTCCAGGAGATCGCTGAACTCGAGGCTGCTGGCGTCGCTGTGCGAGACCGGCTGCGTATTGCTCAGGCTTGCACGCTCATTCTTCCTTACCACGTTGCCCTTGATCAGGCCCGTGAAGCGAAAAGGGGACAAGACAAGATTGGCACCACGGGACGAGGTATCGGCCCTGCTTATGAAGACAAGATTGCTAGGCGTGCACTGCGGGTCGCTGATCTGGGAGATCCCGGATTTTTCCGCACTCGACTGGAAGAGGTACTTGATTTTCATAACTTCACGTTGGAGCATTACCTCAAAGCGAAGCCATTAGCGCTTGAGCCTATTCTTGAAGAAGCCTTGCGCCTTGGTGAGGTGATAGCGCCGATGGTGGCTGATGTACCTGCCCTGCTTTATGAGGCAATGCGGCGAGGTGACCGACTTCTTTTCGAGGGGGCACAGGGATCGATGCTCGACGTTGATCACGGTACTTATCCCTATGTCACCTCGAGTAATTGCGTCGCGGGTGCGGCAGCGCCTGGCTCAGGTGTTGGTCCGAAGTCAATCAACTATGTACTGGGCATCGTGAAGGCTTATACAACCCGTGTCGGATCTGGACCTTTTCCCTCGGAACTTCACGACAATATCGGCAAGCACCTTGGTCAGGTAGGGCAGGAGTTTGGTTCTGTAACAGGACGCCCGCGACGCTGTGGGTGGTTAGATGTCGCAGCGCTCAAGCGCTCGATTGAAATCAATGGTGTGGATGGCTTGTGCTTGACTAAACTCGACGTGCTCGACGGATTGTCAGAAGTCAAGATCTGTACCCATTATGAAGTTGATGGCAAAGCGATTGATCGTCTGCCCTTTGGTGCCCAAGCGCTGTCAAGATGTGTGCCGGTCTATGAATCGCTTGCTGGCTGGCAACAAAGTACTGCGGGTATCCGAAGTTGGGATGATTTGCCCGACAGAGCCCGGCACTATCTCCACCGTGTTGAGGAACTTGCCGGTGCCCGTATCGATCTAGTGTCAACAGGAGCTGATCGTCAAGACACCATCATGAGACATCCGCTTTTTGTGTAACCTGCGCATTAAACTTCGTTAGCCTCAGTATTAAATTTTGTTTGGCTTGCACATTGAACTCGCCCCGAGGACCCCAACACGATGAAGAAGCTGCATATCACCTGGGAGCAATACCATCGCCTAATCGAGCAACTTGCCTCGCAGGTCTACGCTTCAGCTTGGGATTTTCAAGCCATCGTATGCCTGGCACGCGGTGGTATGCGAGTTGGTGATGTTTTATCGCGGATCTTCGATAAGCCGCTTGGCGTTTTATTCACCAGTTCATACCGTGAAGACAGTGGCACCAAACAAAGCAGGCTGCAAATTGCTGAACACCTGAGCAGCGCTATGCCGCTACCTGGTTCACGCTGGCTTTTGGTTGACGACTTAGTTGATTCAGGCGCAACCCTTGTTGAGGGTATTCCGGAAATACGCCGTCGCTACCCCCAGGTACGAGAGTTGCGCTCAGCGGTGATTTGGCGCAAGGCCTGCTCAGTCGCGATTCCTGATTACTACTGTGAGTATCTTGCAGACAACCCTTGGATTGTTCAGCCTTTTGAACTTTACGACAACATGGAACCTGCCGATTTAGGGCCACGCCTGCATGTTCATTGATATAAAATCCGGGTTTTAATTGATTCAGGACATTTTCATGGCTACTTCCGTTGCATCCCAATTGGCAAAACTTCGCAAAGAGCGCGAAGCGCTGGAAAAGCGCGAAAAAGCGCTCATGGCCCGTACCCACGACAAGGCCTTGGCCAAAATCGTGCAAATTGCCCGCGATGCAGGTTTGACGGCCAACGACATTGCCAAAGCTCTGGGTGGCAGCAAGCCCGCCAAGGCCAAGGCAACGCGAGCAGCCGGCAAATCCACTGGCCCGCGTGGCAAAGTGGCCCCCAAGTACCGCAACCCGGCTCAGCCCGAGCAAACCTGGACGGGCCGTGGCAAGGCGCCGGTGTGGGTTCAGGCCCTCAAAACTGCCGGCACGCTGGAGTCGGCGCTGATTAAATAACGCTGTATCAACCGGTCATTTCATTTGAATATGGCCGGTATATTGAACTCAAACCCGCGAACA
>JALQWJ010000265.1 GCA_023258775.1 Burkholderiaceae bacterium
CAGACTATCCTCGAGCTTTTGCTGAGTTTGATCAGAAGATCGGTTTACTGTCTAGCAAAAACCTAGCGATTAGAAAGCTTAAAGGCAGCGACCCACCCAAGCACCGCTTTTTCGACCTTGTCGATTCCCTCATCGAACATGATGTTCGCGAGCAAAAAGCCCTCGAACTTGCCAGATTTCGATTGCTGCGACACATGCTCGAATGGTCTACACAGACGCTTCGAAAGCGTCGGATGCTTAATCGCCAAATTTCCTTTGATGAAATGCTATTAAATCTGTATCAAGCACTTAGCAGTGAGCGTGGCGAGCGACTAGCAGCAAGCCTTCGTGACCAATACCCTGCGGCACTTATCGATGAATTCCAGGATACGGACCCCATCCAGTTCAATATTTTCTCGACGATTTACAAACACCCCCAACATCCATTGTTTTTTGTTGGTGATCCGAAACAAGCTATTTACAGTTTTCGCAGCGCTGATCTCAACACTTATCTCCGGGCACGTCATCAAGCTGCTAAAACTTATTCACTCGACGAGAATCAACGATCAAGTAGGAGTCTCATAGAAGCCGTCAATGCGATTTTTAGCATCAACAAGCAGGCATTTGTTGTGCATGGGCTTGACTTTCTTCCCGTCAAGATCGGCACTAAACCAAGAGCATTATTTATCGATCACAAAGCCTCGGACCATGGCCTTAACATCTGGATGCTGCCAGGCTCTTTCCCATGCATTGATCCGAACGACAGTGCCCTTAGCGCTCAACCAAACCGAGCTGATGGAGACGGCGCTACTAAAAACACAGCAGGGCAAGCGCTAATCCCAAAATCGGCTGCCCAATTGCAAAGTGCAAAGGCCTGTGCAGCTGAAATTGCCCGATTGATTCGAGATGCTCAAGTTGGCTTGGTAAGCATCGCTGGCAAAGCGCTCACACCTGGCGATATCGCGGTGCTCGTGCGCACCCATAAGCAAGGCAGTTTGATCAAGCATGCGCTTGCCGATCTGGAAATTGCAAGTGTTGAGCTTTCACAGGCAAGCGTCTTTCAAAGTCAAGACGCTAAAGAGCTAGAACGTATCTGTTTAGCGATTCATCAGCCAGCGAACCGCGGGGTATTGCGCGCTGCGCTCGCCACCGAAATGATGGGCCTGGATGCAAAGCAGATTGAGGTTGGCCTTGAAGATGATAGGCAACTTCTTCCTTTTATAGATCGGTTTTACTTTTATCGCGACCTATGGCATCAACGGGGCTTTGGGGTCATGTTCCGCCGATTTCTAGAACTTGAGTCGATCGCAAGCCGTCTACTGGTCCGTCAAGACGGCGAACGGCGAATGACTAATCTCCTACACCTCGGCGAGCTCTTACACGAAGCCTCTCAAGTAGAGAACAGCATGGCTGGGCTTCTTGGCTGGTTTGCGCGTCAGCTAGCCGACGATCGTCAACATGATCACGTCCAGATTCGTTTGGAGTCTGATCGTAACTTGGTACAAATTATCACGATTCACAAATCAAAAGGGCTTGAGTTTCCAGTGGTGTTTTGCCCCTTTCTGTGGGATTCAACAGTCGGAAAGACACAACAGCGCGATGAGGTACTGGTCTTCAGCGATGCGAACGATGGACCAACCATTCACTTTGTTCAAAAGCAGCAAGCCGATGAAAGGCTTGATTCAATCAAGAAGCAAATCGCTCTTGACGAAGCGGCTGAAACCATTCGACTCATTTATGTTGCGCTAACGCGCGCTGTTCATCGCTGTTATCTTATTGCGGGCTGCTACCTTTCGAGTCAGAAGCGTGCAAGTCCTTCAGAGAGCACAAGCAGTATGCTCAATTGGTTGATTGCCGGGAATGATTTAAGTCCCCAGGCTTGGCTTTTTGATAAGAACCGTCAGCAAGATCCAAACACCGTGAGCAGTATTTGTGATGCATGGCAAGCACTCGCCCAATCGGCTAAAGACTGCATCAAGGTCTCAGGACTTTCCTCTTCGGAAAGCTCCCTGCCCCTAGCCCTGGGCCACGACATCACGGAGCTGATTGAGCCTCCCCACCCTCCAAAGCCGCAGCCTTCGTGGCGCTTAACAAGTTTTAGCGCCATGACGCGGCAACACGAATCAAGAGTTAAAGATCTCGACGAGGCAAGCGCTTTTAATGCCCTTAGCCGGATTGAAGCATATGGCCTTGAGGATACATCCGGCTCTAAGTTTGATCGTAACTGGGGTTCCGATAGCGTGCTTACAGCTCAGCACCGCGCGTACGATCAAGCAGTTCAGTCAGTGTATGAACCGAAGCTTAATGATGACGATATTCTGCACTTCCCAAAAGGGCCTAACGCGGGCATTTGTCTTCATCAAATTTTCGAAACAATCGATTTTGACTGTTCAGCGTCCTGGTCAAAGCGCGTTGATGAAGCGCTCGCGAGCGCCCAACTCCTGGAGCGGAGCTCCCTTCACAGGCGTGATCTTCGACCCACTACGCAAGTTGAGCATGGCGACTTGCCCGAAGCAAGCAGTGCGCGATGGCATCGTATGGCCATGGGCATGCTCGATCATGTCCTTCACACCGAACTCGGCCAAGGCCTTGTACTTAGCAAGATCGATAAGAGCCGATGCTTAGC
>JALQWJ010000266.1 GCA_023258775.1 Burkholderiaceae bacterium
CATTAAGGCTTTCCCTGCAGCTGTTGTTGGTGGTTTTGGCTCAATTCCTGGAGCAATTGTCGGTGGTCTCGTGATCGGCTGGGTCGAGGCCTTTGCAGGATTTTATTTGCCGGAAGGCTTTAAAGATATCGCCGCATACATCGTGGTTCTGTTGGTTTTAATGCTAAGACCGTCGGGTATCTTCGGTCAGATGCGTCGTAAGAAGGTCTAACCCCTGTGCTTTCGACTGTGAGGCTTAGGGGCCACCAAGGATCGGTATAGGACTTATGCGATTTATTTTTAAAACCCGTTACGAACAGGATTTACAGTTTTTCAAAGACAGGCATACGGCTTTTTGGTATGCCTTGTTGCTCGCCTGTCTGCTTCTTGCCCCCTGGCTTGTTTCAGAATATTTTCAAACCCAGTTGATCTTTATTTTTATCAGTGGTCTGGTCGGCTATGGTTTGATGCTTCTGGCGGGCTTCACCGGTCAGATGTCCATGGGCCATGCCGCCTTTCTTGCGATTGGTGCCTATGCCGAGGCTTACTTGCAATCGAAGGGGTGGCCTTTTGTGCTGTCTGCGCCGATGGCCATGGTTTTAAGCGCTGCTGCTGGCGTATCGATCGGTCTGCCTGCCTTGCGTCTGACCGGCCTGTACCTTGCGATTGCGACGCTTGCCTTTGGCTTTATTGTTGAAGAGGCGCTCGCTCGCTGGGAATCGGTCACCGGCGGCAATGCAGGGATGATGGTTGCGCCGCTTAAGCTGTTTGTTGGACCTTTGGAAAGTGATCGTGGTTTTTACTATTTGTGCCTAGGATTACTGATTGTGGTTGCGATGGCAATGAAAAATCTGTTGCGTGCACCAACCGGACGCGCGCTGATCGCAATTCGTGACTCGGAGGTTTCAGCACAAAGTATGGGCGTAAATCTTGCCCGCTACAAAACACTGAGCTTTGCCCTGTCGGCCGCGGGGACTGGTTTGGCGGGCGCACTTTATGCTCATCAGATCAAGTTCTTAAGCCCAGAGCAATTTACCGTGCTGGTGTCGATCGAGTTTTTGATGATGGTAGTGATCGGAGGACTCGGTTCACTGCATGGGGCCATTTTTGGGGCTATGTTTATCATTTTGCTACCCGAAGCCATTTCGATGGTTAAGGATTGGCTTCCCGAATCTTTGTCGGGACAGACCGGTCTTAAGGCGACTTTGTTTGGCCTGATTATGATACTTTTTGTGATTTTTGAGCCGCTCGGTCTTTATGGGGCTTGGGTAAAGATTCGTACCTACTTTTCCTTGTTTCCACTTTACAAGCGCGGCATGTTTAAGCGTCAGCGCAGCTACACTCGATCCGAACGGGTCCATTAAGCGCGACGATCATGGCCGGCTTTTTTGAGATCGAGCATTTGAGTAAGCGCTTTGGAGGCTTACTTGCTGTCGATGACGTGAGCTTTTCGGTCCATCAAGGTGAGATTTACACGATTATCGGACCGAATGGCGCTGGGAAAACGACGATTTTCAATCTCATCAGCCTGATTTACGCTGCAAGTTCGGGGCAGATCCGATTTCAAGGTCGTGAACTTGGCAGTATGTCGCCAGATCAGGTCGTCCGTCTTGGTATTGGTAGAACGTTTCAAAATATTGAATTGTTTGCGCAGGCAACTGTCTTGCAAAATCTCTTAATTGGGCGTCATACGCATACGCCAAAGCATCCTTTTGCAGAGATGTTATTCACTCGGTCGGTCCGTGAAAGCGAGCTTGAAAACCGACGTGCTGTTGAAAAAGTGATCGATTTTCTTGATCTTGCAGCCTATCGTGATGCAACCGTCGCTGGCCTTCCGTATGGTGTTCGAAAGGTGGTCGAGCTTGCACGTGCGCTGTGCACAGAGCCCAAACTTTTATTACTCGATGAGCCATCTTCGGGTTTAAACGTCGAAGAAACCGATGACATGGCCTATTGGATCCAGGATATTAGGGATGAATTGGGGATTACTGTTTTAATGGTTGAGCATGACATGTCGCTTGTCTCGAGAGTATCGGACAGGGTACTGGCGGTAAATTTTGGAAAGGTGTTAGCCCAGGGTACACCGAGTGAAGTTCAGGCCCACCCCGATGTCATCGCAGCGTATTTGGGACAGGCATAATGCAAAGCACTGAGCCTATTTTGAGTCTTAGCAACGTCGAAGCGAGCTACGGACCTGTGCAGGCGATTCGTGGCGTGTCATTGCAAGTTCCGCAAGGGTCAATTGTTACTGTGCTCGGCTCCAATGGCGCAGGTAAAACAACAATATTGAAGACCATCTCCGGCATTCTTGATCCACGTAAAGGAACGATACAGTTTTTGGGCCAATCGATCCAAGGCCTTCAACCCGATGCAATCGTCAGGCTCGGCCTTAGCCATGTTCCCGAAGGGCGTGAAGTCTTTCCCTTGTTATCGGTGCGAGAAAATCTGCTGATGGGCGCTTTTACCCGAAGCGATTCGGCAGTCAGTCAGGACATCGAGCGGATGTATGCCTATTTCCCAATACTTAAAGAACGTGCCAGCCAGGAAGCAGGACAGTTATCCGGTGGTCAGCAACAAATGCTTGCCATAGCCAGGGCGCTGATGTCGAGGCCGAAAATGCT
>JALQWJ010000267.1 GCA_023258775.1 Burkholderiaceae bacterium
TGCTGGCTGACCGCCTTCTTCTTCAAACTGATCCATGGCTTCGGATAGTGCGACAAGCACGTGCGTGGGTGGCGTGAATCGCCACTGTCCGGTTTGTTTCATGTAGATGAACTGATCGTAGAGGTCCATGGCAAGCGACTGACTTTGACCTTCGCAATCCTTGAGCACCGCGCTCCGAATAAAAACAAAGCCCATGCCGGGCACTCCTTCAAGGCATTTCCCGCTTGCAGCGATCAAGGCGTCAAAGCGAATCTTTTGCGCATCAATCGGAAGCGCAGCAAATGAGCTCATCGCATCAACAATTAGTCCTTTGTTATAACGTTCGCATTGCTGAGCGACTGCCTCAAGTGGATTCAGCACACCGGCACCGGTTTCACAGTGAACCAGGATGACATGGCTGATGCTTTGATCGGCGTGCAACGCCTTCTCGAGTGTTTCTGGGCAAACCGCTTGGTCTTCAGGAAAACTGAGCGTGCTGCAGCGACGTCCCATCATTTGGGAGAGCTTGGCCGCACGCTTGCAATAGGCACCGTTGTCGAGCACCAGGATGTGGCCGTCGCGGGGTACCAGGCTCGCTACGGCTGCCTCCACACTAAAGGTCCCACTGCCTTGAAGTGGTACCACCACGTGGCTGTCGTCACCGTTAATGATTCGCAACAACTGCTGACAGACCTTCGCCGTTATAAGCTTAAAGTCGCTATCCCAAGAACCCCAATCGCGAAGCATCGCCAGCTTCGTACGCAACGTGGTTGTTAATGGGCCTGGCGTAAGGAGAATTTTGTCGCGGTCCATGGCAATCGGCCAAACCTTCCTAGGATATTGTTTGAAAGCGGAAAAAGCGTACGGAACCCACGCTTCTGATGTCATCGCTTGTCATCGTTTCGACACAACGCGAATTATACTTTCGATGTTTTGCATGATCGTTAAGGCCTAAGCATGCTCGAAGTAAATAATAGAAGGTATAGCAAACCAAGACAAGCTACCGTTGTTGTTTGTATCGATGGTTGCGAGCCCGATTATGTTGCTCAGGCGGTCGCAGCGGGATACACGCCCTGGCTGAAAGCGACCTTGGATGCTGGGACTTCACTCGTTGCAGATGGCGTGGTGCCTAGCTTCACCAATCCAAATAACTTATCGATTGTGACCGGTGTGCCACCTCGTGTGCATGGTATTTGCGGTAACTATTTATACGATCCTGACAGCCAGCGCGAAGTCATGATGAATGATCCGAAATGGCTTCGTGCGCCTACCCTATTTGCTGCCATGAGCGAGGCGGGGGTCAAAGTCGCTATCGTGACCGCGAAAGATAAGCTGCGTCAATTGCTGGGGCATGGCATGGTTGGGGGCATTTGCTTTTCCGCAGAAAAGGCCGATCAAGTCAGTCTGGCCGTACATGGTATTGAGAATGTTCGAAATTTTGTCAATCGACCCTTGCCTAGCGTTTATAGCGCCGACTTATCCGAGTTTGTCTTTGCCTGTGGTGTTGCACTGATGCGCAATAAGCAGGCCGATATCCTCTACTTATCAACAACCGATTACATCCAGCACAAATACCCACCAGGCAGTGAGCAAGCCAATCATTTTTATCAAATGATCGATCGCTATCTCGCTGAGCTTGATGCAATGGGTTGTGTTATCGCGATCACTGCAGACCACGGTATGAATGCCAAGGTTGGCATGAATGGTATGCCCGATGTGATTTATCTGCAGGACTGGTTTGACCATCAAATCGGCTTGGGGCGCGCGCGAGTGATTCTTCCAATTACCGATCCCTATGTGGTTCACCACGGCGCACTTGGCTCCTTTGCTACGGTTTACCTGCCCGATGAAGTCGCCAGGAAAGACATTATTCATGAGCTCGCTGGCATGCGCGGTATGGCATGTGTGCTTAGTCGAGAGGAGGCTGCGCTGAGCTTTGAGCTGCCCGAAGACCGGATCGGTGATTTGGTATGCGTATCGTCACGTTTCACGGTCATTGGAACAAGCGCTTCACGGCATGATTTATCAGGCCTTGATGCGCCGCTTCGATCCCACGGTGGCATAAGCGAACAAGGCGTGCCACTCATCCTCAATCGGCCGATCCCTGGTTTAGACATGAATCGTCGTTGGCGTAATTTTGATGCCTTTGATCTTGCTTTAAATTATTGTTGAGCCAGAAAAGCCTTATCGACCCAAGCCATTTAAGCGCCAAACATGCAAGCTAACATCAAACAATACATCCGCGACCTCGGACTTGATTCGATGCGGCTTGCAGGGCGACGCGTCGGGTCGGATCGTGCAAAGCGCGAGGGCTTATCGCGGGTGATCGAAGTGTTTAATCCTTATAGCGGCGAGTTGTTAGGCACGGTACCTAAGGCGAGTCTTGAAGAGCTCAGAGAAGCCTACGCGCTGGCAAACGATACCAAGCCTGCATTGAGCCGATTCGATCGTGCCACGATTTTGAACAAGGCTGCGAGCATTGTTTCGGGACGGCGCGAGGAGATCGCCGCATTGATTACGGCAGAGTCAGGTCTTTGCCATAAAGACGCGGTCTATGAGGCAGGACGGGTCAGCGACGTGCTTTTATTTGGTGCCTCCGAAGTACTGAAGGATGATGG
>JALQWJ010000268.1 GCA_023258775.1 Burkholderiaceae bacterium
GACCCGAGAGTCGTGAATTCAACAGGCGCGCTTGAGCTGCCTGTCATTCCTGAGCGCATGCTGATTATTGGTGGCGGCATTATCGGTCTGGAAATGGGAACAGTTTATTCGAGCCTCGGTGCCAGACTTGACGTCGTCGAGATGCTTGATGGCTTGATGCCAGGCGCCGATCGTGACTTAGTGAAGGTGTGGCAGCAGTTCAACAGCCATCGATTTGATCAGATCATGCTGAAAACAAAAACAATTGGTGCAAGCGCCACAAGCGATGGGATCCTCGTTAAATTTGAAGACAGCCTTGGCAAACAATCGGAGAAGTCTTATGACTTTGTATTGTGTTCGGTTGGCCGGAGACCGAATGGTATGAAACTCGGTCTTGATTCAGCCATGGTCAACTACGACGAACGCGGATTTATTCCTGTCGATGGTCAGATGCGAACCAACCAAAGTCACATCTTTGCCATTGGTGACATTGTTGGACAGCCTATGCTGGCACACAAAGCTGTCCACGAAGCTCATGTTGCTGCAGAGGCGGCTCATGGTTCTAAAGATCATTTCGATGCACATGTCATACCGTCGGTGGCTTATACAGATCCAGAAATTGCCTGGGCTGGGCTTACAGAGGCTGATGCCGCTCGGCATGGCATCAAGGTTAACAAATCGGTTTTTCCCTGGGCTGCTTCGGGCCGTGCTATCGCCAACGGGCGCGACGAGGGATTCACTAAACTTTTGTTTGACGCAGAGCATGGACGGTTGCTTGGCGGTGCGATTGTCGGCACGCAAGCAGGCGATATGATTGGGGAAATTGCCTTGGCTATTGAAATGGGCGCTGATGCTAGCGACATCGGCAAGACGATTCATCCACATCCAACCCTTGGTGAGAGTATCGGCATGGCAGCCGAAGCTGCGCTTGGAATTTGTACCGATTTGCCGCCTCGTAAGCGCTAGTCCTGTTTTTCGAAAGCATGAGGATCAGCGGTTATCGAAAGCGCTTGACCCGATGACCGCTGACATTAGAACGTTATCTTTGGTGAGTAATTATCGAGATAAAGCTTTTGTTAACGGATACCGAGCCTTTCTCGGTGGCGAGCAAGCGCTGCGAGCACCGCATCTGGCGCTGTACCCCCTGGGTGATTTCTTGCCGCAAGTGAACCTTCAAGACTTAAGACCTCAAACACGTCCTCGTCGATCAGATTCGAACACTGTCTGAGCCTTGAAAGAGGGAGTGCACCCAAGTCAATACCCTCTCGATCGGCTTCTCGAACTGCGAGAGCAACCGCCTCATGGGCGTCGCGAAAGGGCATGCCTTTTCGAACGAGATAATCGGCGAGATCGGTTGCAGTGGCGTAGCCGCGGCCCGCGGCTTCACGCATGCGCTCGGCCTTCACCACAATACCTGCAACTAGATCGATAAAGATTAGCAAACTATCGCTGATGGTATCTGCCGTATCAAAGAGCGGCTCTTTATCCTCCTGGTTATCTTTGTTGTACGCCAGCGGTTGGGCTTTCATCAGCATCAGTAGACCCATGAGATGCCCAACAACCCGACCGGTTTTACCGCGTGCGAGTTCGGGAACGTCAGGATTCTTTTTTTGCGGCATGATCGAGGAGCCGGTACAAAATCGATCGGGTAGGTCGATAAAGCCAATGTTAGGTGACATCCACAACACCAGTTCTTCTGACAATCTCGAAAGATGAACCGCAATCAGCGATGCCGCAGCGCAGTACTCGATGGCGAAGTCCCGGTCCGAAACGGCATCAAGTGAGTTTTCGCATAAGCCATCAAAGGCAAGCAAGGCAGCAACCCGCTTTCGATCGATTGGAAAGCTTGTGCCCGCGAGCGCTGCGGCGCCAAGTGGCAGTCGATTAACGCGTCGACGCAAGTCGATAAGCCGCTCTGCATCGCGCGAAAACATTTCAACATAGGCAAGCAGATGATGAGCAAAGCTCACCGGTTGTGCCACTTGCAGGTGCGTAAAACCAGGCATCACCGTGTTTGTATGAGCGCAAGCCTGACCGACAAGTGCTTGTTGCAACTGCTGAAGCAATTCATATTGCGAATCGATCACGTCACGCAGCCAGAGACGGATATCAGTTGCGACCTGATCGTTGCGAGATCGGGCTGTATGCAAGCGCTTGCCCGCATCGCCGATCAACAACGTCAGCCTTCTTTCGATGTTGAGATGAACGTCCTCCAAGTCGACCGACCAGACAAACTCATGACGATCGATTTCTGCCTTAATCTTGGCCATGCCCTCAACGATCGCATCGAAATCAGCGCTGCTGATGATGCCTTGTTCACTCAACATTTGTGCATGGGCAAGAGATGCCCTGATGTCTGCCTGTGCTAAACGTTGATCGAAATCAACCGAAGCGGTGTAACGTTTAACCAGCTCGCTGACCGGCTCACTGAAGCGGGCTGACCAAGCCTCTTTTTTTCGATCGAGTGAATTGCTCATAGTGCCAGGATTATAAGATCACTGCGTCTCTATCATGATCACTGCGTCTTTACCATGATCATTGCGTCTTTATCATGATCAGCAAGTCCTATCAGTGTCACCAAGCAAGTCCAATCAGAA
>JALQWJ010000269.1 GCA_023258775.1 Burkholderiaceae bacterium
CAAGTGGCTGGCATGCAGGACCTCGCTGTTGCGCCGAAGAGGAAACTACTTGGTATTGCCCAGGATTTCGCTAGGTCTGTTGATTAACCGCGGGTTGTCGCGACGACACAAGTCAAGAAAGTGATTAACAAAATTTGGCCTGAAACTGCCTCGACGCGCAGCCAACAATGTCGTATTGCGAGGGAAAAGGTGAGTCGCGTCGAGAAGCTCTAACGATGAATCAACTTCGGGATCAAATGCCATCGAAGCGATGATGCCTACACCAAACCCCAGTGCGACGTAGGTTTTGATCACGTCTGCATCCATCGCAGCAAGGACAATATTCGGCTGAAGTCCAAGTCCAGCAAACGCGGCATCAATTTTTGGTCGCCCAGTAATGCCCGGAATATAGGTCACAATCGGATAACGTGATAACTGTTCTAACGATACGGCTTTCTGTTTTAGAAGTGGATGAGCTTTAGGAACAATAACCCCGTGGTACCACGCATAAAATGGAAAGGTCTCAAAGGTTTGATCCTCCGCAAGTGCCTCGGTAGCAATGCCAAGCTGTGCCTTGCCCGATCGTACCAACTCGGCGATTTCACTAGGCGTGGCTTGCATCATCGCAAGTCGCACTTTTGGATACAGCATTCGAAAACTATTTATAATCTCTGGCAAGGCATAACGCGCTTGCGTATGCGTCGTCGCAAGAATCAACTCTCCCTCGTCTTGATGGATGAGTGACTGAACGAACGAATCCAAATTATCGGTTTCTTGAACGATCTTTTCCGTAAACCGATAAATCTCTCTGCCTGCTTCGGTGAGACCCAAAATTCGCTTACCTTTTCGGCTTAGCAAGGGAACGCCTAATTCAGCTTCCAATTCGATAATGTGGCGGCTGACACCGGATTGAGACGTGTAAAGCGCTTCGGCAGCTTTGCTTAAGCTGAAGCTAGAAAGCACGGCCTGGCGGAAAATTCGAAGCTGTTGAAGTGTCATGAGAAGTTAAATTTGCCACGGCTTAAAGTCACCGATTTCCGGCATCCTAACGCGAAGTTCTAGTCCAATTTTTCATTAGCTTTTGCAAAATTGTTCTAAGCAATCGGTCACGCTCCGCTTATCCTTGCGCACTTGCTTGCAAGGAACATTTCCTATGTATCAACCCACTTCAAATGACATCCAAGTGCTCCGTGATCGAGCGCGTCAGCTGGGTGCACAGCTCGCGCGCCATCAGCAAGGTCGACTAAGCGACGATGAGCTAAGACCGCTTCGACTTCAGAATGGTCTCTACATACAACGTCATGCACCGATGTTACGCATCGCAATCGCGTACGGAATGTTGCGTGCCGATCAGTTGAGATGCTTAGCAGATGTCGCTCAACGCTTTGACCGAAGCTATGGCCACTGGACGACACGGCAAAACATGCAGTTGAATTGGATTGAGGTGGAGGACGTTCCGCAAGCCCTTGAAATGCTAGCCGAAGTGGGATTGCATGGCATCCAGTCGAGCGGGAACTGTTTGCGTAATATTACGAGCGACGCATTCGCAGGCATTGCTCCTGATGAGCTTTTTGATCCAAGACCTTATGCCGAGTTGCTTCGTCAGTGGAGTAGCTTTCATCCCGAGCTGAGCTTCTTGCCAAGGAAGTTTAAAGTTGCCTTCACAGCGACTTCCGAGGATCGGGCTCTTGTACAGATTCACGACTTAGCCTTTGAAGCGATCACGGCTGAACCCAAAGCGTCGTTTCGCGTGCGCATCGGCGGCGGACTTGGACGCACGCCTATTCTTGGGCCTGTTGTTCGGGAGTCGTTACCTTGGGATGACTTGCTTTGTTATACGCATGCAGTGATGCGGGTGTATAACGAGCTCGGTCGTCGAGACAACCTCACAAAGGCCCGAATCAAGATTCTTGTCCGTTCGGTGGGCGTCGAAACGTTTCGCGATATGGTCGAAGCCGAGTTCAAATCGCTAAAGCAGGCCGGTATCGATCGTGTGCTAATTGAAGACCTCGATCGCGTAAGAGCACAGTTTTTGGACCCCGATTGGCGCTTGGCAAGCGTCAGCACAGACTTAGTTCAATCAAGCAACGATCCATTATTTGCACGATGGCTCAGACGGAATAGTAAGCCCCATAAGATCCCCGGTATGGCTGCGATTGTCATACCGATCAAGGGAACCGGTAGGCCTCCGGGGGATATCACCTCGGATGAAATGCGCAAACTCGCAGATCTTGCGGATCGATTCAGTCAGGGCTTCTTGCGAGTAACTCACTCGCAGGACCTTGTCTTTCCAGCTGTTACAAGCGCGAAGCTGGCCGAGCTTTACGAAGCGCTCCAACCCATCGGTTTTGCCCAACCGATTCAGGGACTAATCGGAGACATGGTTGCTTGCCCAGGCGGTGACTTCTGCGCACTTGCTAATGCGCGGTCACTACCCATTGCCGATGAAATCGCAAATCGTTATGCAAGCTTGGACGAACAAGAAAATCTTGGCCCCCTAGAGCTCAAGATTTCCGGATGCATGAATAGTTGTGGACACCATCATATCGGTCATATTGGCATCTTAGG
>JALQWJ010000026.1 GCA_023258775.1 Burkholderiaceae bacterium
GTTCCTACAGCGGCGGTGTATGGACGGCTTCGGATACGGCCGTTCATTTCTCCAACACCGGGTTGGAAAACCCGCTGATTTCTACCACAACACCGGGTATTTACACCGTGACTTACACCGACAATGCCTGTGGGGATCAAATTACATCGACCATTGAATTTCCTCCCTACGTATATGTGGATATTCTAGATACAGCATTATGTCAAGGAGCCACCTTTGATATGGTTGCGGCCAGTATAAATTCGGGAACGTTGCAACAAGGATACAACCCCTCCATAGATTTATTGTGGGGCAATGGCTCAACGGATAATTTTATTGTTGTGTCAAGCGCAGGTCAGTATTCAATCACTGCTTCCAACGTGTGCCATACGTCTACCGATATCGCTACCGTTGTTATCAAACCCTGTGATTTTGAGGTTCCAAATATAATTTCATTAGAATCCAATGTGGGGAACCATTTGTTTGCGATAAGCAATCCAGAAGGACTAGTTGAATTTGAATGTGTGATTTTAAACCGTTGGGGCAACGTGATTTATACCTTTACCGATCCAAATGGAACGTGGGACGGAAAAACCCAGGATGGAAAATTGGTTGATGAAGGGACTTATTTTTATAAAATTACGGCAAAATACAGCGGAGACATCGATGCGAACAAACACGGGTTTGTATATGTTACCTATTAAGCTTTCACGAGCAGGGTGATTTTAAGGCTCATAAAAATGATAATGTTGCAATGAAGTTGATTGGAATTAATGGGTTCGGTAGAATTGGGCGGGCCTTTACACGCCTGGCCATGGATGCTCATTTGTTTGATGTTGCATGGGTTAACGATTTAACAGACGCTAAGACCTTAGCACACTTATTAAAGTACGACAGCGTACACGGTTTATGTAAATACTCGGAGGTGGGGTAAGAGGCTTTGCCAAAATGAAGATTGATTCATACATTGATCACTTTCAAAGAGATCGCAGGGTGGCGGACTAGGTCCTTAAAGTCGAAATGATTGACATCACGTCAAGGATGTTTGGATAAGTCAAGATTGTTATTATCGATAACTCAACGAATTTCACGGAATCTTGGTCAGGTTTTAGGGGCCGAGAAAGGCGCCAATACTTAGGGGAAAAAGCATGCGTGTTGAGTCGGTTTTAGATCGTTTTCGCAGATTCATGACACCTGGGCGAACCCTTATTGCATTACTCCTTTTGTTCATTGCCTTACCAAGTGCGATTGTATGGTCGGGCGTTGGAAGCTTTGGTCCAGGCAAGGGAGCAGGCGCAGGGGCTTCTGCAGATAGCTCGGGTAGCAAAGATAAGCCAAGCTCTGATTTGGAAGTCGCTAGTGCAAAGGCGAAGGCACTCATGTCGTCGGCTTCAAGTGGCTCGAGTGCTGGATCGGGTGCTGGCGGATCGGGAGGCGCTGCGCCTGAGAAGGATGAAAAGGGCCAAAAAGAGCGAGAGGTCCCGGTTGGTTTGCCAAGCATTAACCCCATACAGGTCAAGCCACCGATGGCGCAAGCGCTGCCCTCAGGTCCCCAGCCTCAAGCGGCCGGCGCTGTAGTCCAAGGTGGAAAACCCCAAGAGCAAGCTGCGCTAACACCAAGCACGCTTTCGCAACAAAGCGCTCAAATGACTGCAAATAAAGCTGCGCCCACCGCTTCAAGCGCGCCCGGCTTAACGGTACCCGTGGCAGCTGCCCAGACGAGCGCCGCTGAGCTAAGCGCTAAGCAGCGTCATGTTCAAGTTCCATCGCTCGAAGACAAAGTCCGAGCAGCCTTGTCGTCACGCCTGCAAAGCGGTGGTGAGATCACCATCACTTACGGTGGCGATGTACTCGAGCGCTCGGCTGCCGCACCGGCAAAGGCTAGCCCAACGAAGTAGTGGTTCGAGCGCTGAGCATCTTGTAGCGCTCGCATATCCATTGTTTTGAGGGTGGAGTCGCCATGTGAAAGCTGAGTGCTAGCGGTCTGCTCGCTTCCGTTTGCATTGCATGGCGCTGAACCTGATCGTTAGCATCATCATTGCTCTTCTTAGCTGCCTCGTATTCGTTAAGCTGCATCGATGACAGGTCAAATACCAGCAGGCGGCCGGATGAGGATTCGCGATAGAGTCGTTGATTGCCCCGTTCTTCAACAAAACTGAATGAACGATCCTCAAACCTCAGGGCGAGCGGTGACATCGCTACCTCCATGTTTTCACGGGGCGACGCTGCAAGTTTGCAATGAAATTCTGGCGTCCTGACGTGACAGGCCTGCAAAAACAGGCTGACGCAGGTAACGCCCAATGAACCAAGTAGTCTGGGGCTTGAGCAGGCCATCAAACTACTTAGAGGCTTGATCACGATGCAACTGCTCGATTCGGTCCTTGGCTTGCTCCATCCCAATACCGCAAAGCAGCACCCGTTTACGTCGGTTGTGCGCCCCACTCAGTAATTGCACATCGCGCCTTTTCAGGTCAAAACAGCCAGCCAGCAGGTTTTGTAAGCTTTCGTTGGCCTTGCCTTCGATCGGTGCGGCTAATAATTGAATTCGCAAATGGCCATCGTGCCAGGTACCAATGCTATTGCGCTTAGCAGCCGGCTGGCATAGGACTGCCAGACAGCAGCCCAGGGGGTGATGACTCAAACCTTCGATAACAGGCATTGAACAGGACTTATCTGTCGGACGTTAAATAGGATTCAAGATGTAAATCTGCCTGGAAGCAACAAGATCCTTAGTCTTCGCTGCATAGCTTGCCATGTGCGGGGCTGCTGCGTGTGCCTTTAGGGCATCCATGCTTGTCCATTGCTCAACCACCACAAAGCTATCGGGCCCATGTTTTGCTTGAAATGAGGGGCCGGCATCGACATCAATCGCAGCGCCGTAGGCGATGCAACCATCTTCAGCCAATACACTTGGTACGTTGGCACGAAAATGTTCGAGTACTGCATCTCGTTGCCCGGGTTTTGCGGTAATGACGGCAAGAACGTGGATCATGGACTCAAGTCTCCTGGCAGATTAAGTTTGTTAGCGATGTACCGGGCAGCTCCGGTGAAATTGAGGTGCTTCGTCGCGCTCGTGCATGCTGTAGTCGCGGTCGACGCAAGCCAGCATGGGGCCCGGGTAGTCGGGTGGGCCGATCTTGCAAGCCTTTGATTGACCTACGTAGGGCTTTGCCGCTAGCTCATCCAAGCGCTCTGATCGAACACTTAATATCAGCCCTGTATGGTTAAGGCTTTGAAACTTTTCGATCTGACTTAGTCTGCCATTTGATTCGAGCGACATAGTCGGTGTAGATCTTGCTGCTTCACGCTCATCATGTTCAGCCATCGCAGCAATAGCACGGTTATCAGCTTCTTCGTATTGGATCTGGATGCCAAGCCTTGGTTTGCCAGGCCGTTGATCATAAACTGGGGACCAAGCGCGATCGACTTGGAGCACGGTGGATATTCTTAAGCGATACCCGGCTAGGATGTTTTCTCGTGCTTCACGCTGTGCGTAAAAATGTGGTTCGAAACTGCGCCAGCGCGCAATCGAAGCCTCGTCACGCCATAGCGAGTGTGAAAGATAGACCTCTGGACGGGAAAGACTCTGGAAACGGTCGATGTAAAGAAAGCCCTCAGTCTGCAAAAGCGAAGGCCTCAAGCTTGCTGCGATGTCCAAATATCGCGGCAGCTGGCCAGGCCTTGGTTCAAATTCAAACAAGAGGGCTAACACGTTTAACTCAGAGATCGATTAGGTTGAGGCTTGGTGTTTAAGGAGCACATAGTAAGCGGCATAAAGACTTCTCGGGTCGTTGGTTGACGCTAATCCAACATGGTACCCGCCCTAGGACCTAGGACTAGTGCCCAAAAGCGAAATATTGTCGTAGACTCCGCGTGACTACAGGCTGGACCTCGCACATCCACTTTTGACACCGACCTTATGGCAGAAGAAACCCAACAGGAAGCCCCTAAAAAGCAGCTCTCTTTGGCGGAGCAGATTAAGGAAGGTGCCAAGGCTGCAGGGGCCGCACCAACACGATTCGAAGACCTCGATGGAGCGTCAAAAGCGGCCGTAGTTTTGCTTTCCGTTGGACCTGAAGTGGCGGCCGACGTACTGCGGCAAGTCACTCCCATGGAAGTGCAGCGAATTTCGAGCAAGATGGCCATTGTGCGATCGCTCAATCGGGATATTTTGTTGTCGGTGCTGAGAGACTTCAAAGAGGCTACTGTGAGCAATGCTCAAGTGGCTTTCGATACCGACTCGTTTATGCAAAACATGCTGCAAAAGGCACTAGGTACCGAAGGTGCCTCAGATCTGCTTGGCAAGCTTGAAGCTGCAATTGACATGTCGGGCCTCGACGCATTGAAGCGCCTCGATCCCGATGTTGCCTATGAAATTTTGAAAAATGAGCACCCCCAGGTGCTGGCAACAATTCTCACGTTCTACGAACCACCCCAGGCCTCCGCATTGCTGAAACTTTTCCCTGCGGAAATTCGAAACGAGGTGGTCTTGCGAGTGGCATTGCTCGAGAAGGTACAGCCAGCGGCGCTCAAGGAATTGAACGAGACCATGATGAACATGGGAGCGCAAGACACCAAGCGATCAAACGTTGGGGGGGTTATCCCAACGGCGGAGATCCTCAACTTGTTGTCCGGTGGTATGGACATGGAAGCTATCGAGGAGATCCGCAAGTACGATGGCGAACTTGCTGATGCGATCGTCGAGAAAATGTTTACCTTCGAGGACTTGATCGAGCTCGAAGACAAGGCGATCCAGACCTTGATGCTCGAGGTCACCCAAGATGTGTTGGTGGTCGCTCTTAAAGGTGCTTCACCAAAACTTCGCGAAAAAATATTCAAAAATATGGCCAAACGCGCAGCAGATACCGTGCGCGAAGATCTCGCTGCGAGAGGACCAACCAAGGTTGCCGACGTTGAGGACGCACAGAAACAGATTCTCACAACGGGTCGGATGCTCCACCAAGAAGGCCGCATCATCATGGAACGCAAGAAAGAGGGGGGAGACGCAGGCTTCCTGTAAAACTGCGTTGCCCCCAGCCAAGAATTCTTAATTAGCCATCTTCCTGGTCATCAAACCAACGATATAGACTTGGTAACACGACAAGTGTCAAAAGGGTTGAAGTAATAAGCCCTCCGATAACCACGATGGCAAGTGGTCGCTGGACTTCAGAGCCCGGACCCGTAGCAAAGAGAAAGGGTACTAAACCCAACAAGGCTACTGTCGCTGTCATGATCACAGGACGAAATCGCTGTACGCAACCTTCGCGTACCGATTCTGCGATCGATAATCCGTCATCGCGAAAGCGTCGGATGCAAGTGACCAGGACCACGCCGTTTAAGACGGCAATACCCCATAGAGCGATAAACCCAACTGAGGCTGGTACTGATAAGTATTCGCCTGTTATCGCCAGTCCGACGATGCCACCGATCGATGCAAAGGGTAGAACCATAATGATTAGGCCAGCCATCTTTAACGAGCTAAAGAGCATAAAAAGCAAAAAGAAGATCGCTGCGATGGTGACCGGAACGATGATCGACAGGGTTTCCATCGCACGTTCCATATTTTCAAACTGTCCGCCATAGACAACATCAAAGCCTTCAGGCAGCGTGATATCTTGATTCATCCGGTTTTGGACTTCTTGTACGAAGCCCCCAAGATCGCGTCCTTCAACATTGGCGCCAACAACAACCCGCCTTTTTGCTGACTCGCGGCTAACTTGGGCTGGTCCGTCCTTGAGTTGGATCGATGCAATCGATTGCAAGGGTACAAGCGCACCGTCGTGCGCTTTGAGTGTGATTCGCTTGATGGCCTCAATCGAGCCTCGTGCGCTCTCGGGAAATCGAACTGCGATACCAAAGCGACGCTCGCCCTCATAAAGTAGACTGACTTCTTTGCCACCGATCGCGGTTTCGATAATGGCATGGACATCTGCAACATTGATGCCATAGCGAGCGATAGCTGCTCTGTCAATGTCGATAAGCAAGGACTGCTGTCCGGAAAGTCGCTCAATACGAATATCTCGCGCGCCTGGAACCGATCTTAATAAACGTGCGACTTGCTCAGAAACGCGTCGAAGTTCGTCAAGTTCGTCGCCAAAAATCTTGATCGCAAGCTGTGAACGTACGCCCGTCACCATTTCATCAACACGCTCCGAAATCGGTTGCGACAGTACAATTTGAACACCAGGGATACTCGATAAGCGCTGCCGGATTTCTTCGTCGATGTCGTCTTGCGTTCGTTTGGTTTTTGGATCGAGTAGAACAATCGGATCCGACTCATTGGGTCCTACGGGGTCAGCAGGTGATTCGCCGCGACCAAGCTTAGAAACCACCATGCGTACGCCTTCGACTTCAGCAATGCTACGCATGGCAGCCATTTCCATTTGTACGGATTCTTGTAGCGAAATGCTCGGTACGCGATTAATTTGTGGTGTGAGGGCTCCTTCTTTCATGGTGGGCATGAATGATTTACCCAGCAAGGGGAAAAGCGCTAGTGAACCCAGTAATAAGACCAACGCTGTAAGCATGGTTACACCACGGCGCGCTAGCGAGCGATCAAGCAGGCCTAAGTACGCCGACTTAAGCTTGGCAATGACCCATGTATCGTGATCTGAGCCACCTTTCAAGATATAAGAACAAAGTACAGGGGAGAGCGTGAGTGACACCAAAAGCGCAACCCCAAGGGCAATAGCAATGGTGATGGCAAGTGGCGCAAAGAGCTTACCTTCGATGCCTTGCAAGGTCATTAAAGGGAGAAACACAAGAATAATGATCACAATGCCAAAAGCGGTTGGGGTGGCGACCTCCATGGTCGCATCACGGATGAGGCGCAGCCGAGCTAATCCACTGACTTGCTTGGTCCCGAGTCGATGAAAAATATTCTCAACAACGACAACCGTGGCATCAACCATCAAGCCAATCGCGATCGCTAAACCTCCCAAGGACATTAAATTAGCTGAAATGCCATAACGATTCATCATGATGAATGTGGTGAGCGGTGCGATGATGAGGGTCGCCACAACAATTAAGCTTGATCGCACATCACCTAGAAAGATGAACAAAATCACAACCACCAAAATGATTCCTTCGATCAGGACTTTGGCGATTGTCCACAATGCCGCGTCGACCAACTCGGTGCGGTCATAGTAGGGAACAATTTTTAGACCCCCAGGCAAAAGGCCTTTTTGGTTGATTTCATCGACCCGTTGTTTGACGCGGGTGACAATCTCTTTTGCGTTACCCGCTCTAACCATTAAGACAATACCCGAAACCGACTCGGTGTAACCACCCTTGATAATCGCGCCTTGTCGCACCTCATGGCCTATTGTGACCTCAGCAAGATTCTTCACAAAGACCGGCACACCATTGAGTTCCCGAACTACAATGTTGCCTATGTCTTCAACCGAGCGAATGAGGCCGACCCCACGAATCAAATACTGTTCTGATTGTTGTGGTAGCACGCCTCCTGAGGCATTGGCATTGTTTTTTGCAATCGCTTCGAATACATCATTGACAGTTAGTCCGTAATGAAGCAAACGATCGGGCTTCACCAGGGCCTGATACTGCCTGACGTAGCCACCTTGCGAGTTGATTTCAGCAACCCCGGGAATTGATCGCAAAAGCGGACGAACCACCCAGTCTTGTACGATTCGCCGCTCGGCAAGTTCTTCAGGGGTGAGTTCGCGTTGGCCGTCGTCGGGATGATCGAGCGTGTATTGATATACTTCGCCAAGCCCCGTCGAGACAGGTCCAAGGACGGGCGATATACCTGGAGGCAAGTTACCTCTAACCTCAATCAATCGTTCGGTGACGAGCTGCCGAGCAAAATAAACATCGGTCTGGTCAGTAAATACCAAGGTAATAATCGATAGACCGCTCTTATTGAGCGATCGCATTTCCACCAAACCTGGAAGACCGGTCATTGCGATCTCAAGCGGAATGGTTACGAAGCGTTCGATCTCTTCGGGCGAGCGCCCGAGTGCTTCGGTGGCAACCTGCACCTGCACATTGGTGACATCGGGAAACGCATCGACCGAGAGCTTCATCGATGCGCGAATACCAAAAGCGCAGACTAAAGCCGCGAGTACAACGACCAGAAGTCGCTGTCTTAAGGCGATTCTAACAAGGCGGCCTAAGTTCACTCCCTGAATCTATCGCGATACTTCAGACGGTGGTCCGAAAGCCCACGGTTGAATCATGGCTGTACTTTCACTTGGCGGCCTCCATGATACGCCCTGATCGTATACGATGCTCCCTGAGATCCGCAAGTAAGATCTCACGCTAATTTAGAAGTGACCTAAGACTTAGACGTTTGGTCATCGAACCACCGATAGAGCGTCGGTAAGACGACAAGGGTCAAGAGTGTGGAACTGATCAGACCACCTATGACAACGACTGCCAATGGCCGTTGAATTTCGCTTCCTGGTCCTGCTGCAAAAAGAAACGGGGCGAGACCTAGCAAGGCCACGGTCGCAGTCATCATCACTGGTCTGAAGCGTTGTGCACATCCTTCCCTAATCGCCTCGCTCAGGGGCATGTGATCATCTCTCAGTTTGCGAATGTAGCTTACAAGTACAACACCGTTTAGCACAGCGATGCCCCATAGCGCGATGAAGCCCACTGAGGCTGGGACGCTCAAATACTCGCCGGTAACGAAGAGGCCGAAGATGCCACCAATTGAGGCAAACGGTAGCACCAAGATTATGAGTGAAGCAAGTTTGAGCGAACCAAAGAGCATAAAGAGTAAGAAAAAGATTGCGGCGATAGTAATTGGAACAATCACTGCGAGCGTGCCAAGGGCTCGCTCCATATTCTCAAATTGACCTCCCCAAAGCAGGAAATAACCGGGCGGTAGATTGACTTCATCGGCAACACGTTGCTGTACTTCGGCGACAAATCCGCCGAGGTCGCGATCGCGTACATTTGCGCCGACGACGACTCGACGTTGCCCCATCTCACGGCTGATCGCAGGAGGGCTGTCAACGACGTCTATCCTGGCTACCGCAGAAAGCGGAACAAGTGATCCATCTTGGGCTCGAAGGGTTGAACTACGAATCGCCTCAATTGAGTCACGGTAACGCTCAGGGTAGCGGATAGCAATACCGAATCGTCGCTGTTGCTCAAATAGTTGGCTGACCTCGCGCCCGCCAAAGGCTGTCTCAATCAATTCATTTATGTCTGCAACATTGATCCCATATCGCGCAATGGCATTGCGATCAATTTCAATCTGTAGGGTTTGCTGGCCACTTAAACGCTCAATGCGAATATCAATTGCTCCCGGTATAGTTTTCAGAACACGAGCAATTTCTTCCGATATTCGCTTCAATTGACTTAGGTCGTCCCCAAAAACCTTGATGGCTAACTGCGATCTCACGCCGGTGACCATCTCATCGACCCGCTGGGCGATAGGTTGATTCATGATGACCTGCACACCAGGTAAATCGCTTAATGCTTTGCGAATGTCTTCCTCGATCGCCGTCTGTGATCGATTAGCTTTCAGATCAACGACCGCAACGGGATCCGACTCATTCGGACCTGCTGGATCAGCAGGCGACTCTCCACGCCCTAGTTTTGCAACCACCATTTTGACGCCAGGTATCTCAGCTACAAGCTTCATTGCTTCAGCCTCAATCTTGATGGACTCCTCGATGGAAATACTGGGGACGCGGATAATCTGCGGTACGATCGATCCTTCCTTCATAGTTGGAATGAAACTCTTTCCCAAAAGTGGGAACAGCGCGAAGGACCCGACCAACAGAGAAATCGCTATAACAATCGTCTTCCTTTCTGCAGCCAACGCCGAATTAAGCAACTTCAGATACAACCTCTTCATCCATGCAATTGGTCTTGTATCGTGATCTTGACCGCCCTTGAGTAACCATGAACATAAGACCGGCGACAGAAACAATGAAACGATCAGTGAAACCGCTAGGGATATTGCAATGGTCAAGGCAAGCGGCCCAAACATTTTCCCCTCCATGCCAGTCAAGGCCATAAGAGGGATGAATACTAGGATGATGATGCTAATCCCGTAAATTGTTGGTTTAGCGACCTCTGCGGTCGCTTCGAGAATAACTTTGACTCTTTCTGCCTTTGAAGTACCAGCGTGGCCAAGTTTGTGGTACACATTTTCTACAACGACAACAGTACCGTCGACCATTAGTCCGATGGCTATGGCTAGTCCGCCAAGCGACATGAGGTTTGCAGACAGTCCTATCGCATTCATGGCAATGAACGTAACGAGTGGTGTGATTATAATCGTTGCAATAACAACAACGCTGGATCTTATGTCCCCTAGGAATATGTAAAGAATAATGACAATAAAAAGAATTCCTTCGAGCAAAACTTTCGTGACCATCCAAAGTGCTGAGTCCACCAACTCCGTTCGATCGTAGAACGGCTCGATCTTGAGTCCTCCTGGTAGTAGGTTGCCCGAATTGATCTCGTCAACCTTAGCCTTTACGCGACCGACAACTTCTTTGGCATTTCCACCACGTAGCATCATGACGATTCCCGCTACACCCTCGGTGACACCATTTTTAATGATTGCCCCGTGGCGCACGGCAGATCCAACATTAACTGAAGCTACGTCTCGTATAAAAACCGGAACATTAGCATTTTCTTTAAGTATAATGTTTCCAATATCCGTCTCGGATTTGATTAGACCAATTCCGCGGATGAGATATCGCTCAGCCGTTATGGGTAGAACACCTCCCCCCGAATTCGCGTTATTGCGTCTTATTGCCTCTTCAACGTCCGATAACGATACGCGGAAGGCTCTTAAACGGTCTGGGTCTACCAGTACTTGGAACTGGCGTTCTAATCCCCCTTGAGTGTTGATTTCCGCTACCCCAGGGATCGATCTAAGTAGGGGCCTTACGACCCAATCTTGAACGACACGTCGCTCCATGAGTTCGGCGTCACTCAGTCGACGATTACCGTCATCTGGATGTACTAGCGTGTACTGATAGACTTCCCCAAGACCTGTTGAAACTGGGCCGAGTACGGGTACGATTCCTTCAGGCATTTTTGAGCCTACCTCTAGAAGTCGCTCCATCACTAATTGACGGGCGAAGTAGACGTCAGTGCGATCTGAGAAAACTAAAGTAACGATCGATAAGCCGCTTCGATTAAGGGCTCTCATCTCTGTGAGTCCGGGTAATCCTGTCATGGCTATTTCTAATGGGACCGTAATAAATCGTTCGACCTCTTCGGGCGATCGCCCCTGTGCTTCAGTAGCGATCTGAACCTGGACGTTCGTCACATCGGGAAATGCATCAACGGTTAGCTTCGTGGCTGCTCGAATGCCTAGCAAAACGAAAACTAGTGCGATCACGAGCACTAAGAGGCGCTGGCTTAGTGCGCCTCCGAGCAAATGAGCAAGCATGGCTTACTCCAATTCAGCGCGCTTGCGCTCGTTGTTGAGGTGAAAGGCGCCGCGCATGACGATGGGCTGCCCTTCTTGGAGACCTCTAATCACAGGTCGTTGACCATTGATCGATGGACCTAACTCAACAGGTAAGAGTTTGAAGCTGCCGTCTTGTCGATGCAAGAAAACGTGGTCACGGTCTGCGTCACGAACAACGGCGCTATCGGGAATTGCCAGGCGTTCTTCACGCTCGCCAAACAATCGCATGCTCGCAAGCATTTGCGGTTTGAGTTCGCGCGATGCATTGTCGACTTCTGTCCGTACCGTAATTGTTCTAGTTTCCGGTTGT
>JALQWJ010000270.1 GCA_023258775.1 Burkholderiaceae bacterium
CGTGATTTTGGTGATAAGCCTCGAAGACTTAAAGCCCCAAGCCGATCTTCGAGCGCTGATGGCTGAGGCAAGCAGCTATGCCATGGCATGGTGGAAGACATACGGTCTCCCGAGCCCTGATCAAAAGATCGATACCCCCACGCTGGTTGTGCTGAACAAAATCGATTTGTTAGGCCAGGCGCCAACACAACAAAGCCATCAAGTGCTCCAAGCCACTTGGCCGGTGGTTGCGGTTTCAGCCAAAGAAGCTCAAGGACTTGAGGCTTTGATGGAAGCCGTTTTAAAACAACTCGTTGATGAAGGCCAAAGTAACGAGCCCGTCTGGGCAAGGCTCCGCCACGTCAAAGCGCTTGAGCGGGCCATGGCGCATTTGGAGCTTGCTCAAGATCACTGGACGACCTCAACAGGACAAGCGGACCTGATGGCCGAAGAGCTCAGGCTAGCGCAGCAGGCTTTGGCTGAAATAGTCGGCGCCTGGAGCGATGAAGACTTGCTTGGCGCTATTTTTGGTCGATTTTGTATTGGTAAGTAGGTAAATACTTAGTGCTTGGGTCCTTTTTTTGTAGCACTCAGGTGTCGTCAATACGTACATCGGATTGAAGCAATTCGGCAATCCGAGAGGCAGCCGCCGTAATCGCTGAACTTGGCAATGCGAGCGCTAAAGGAAAGTTAATGACCGGGTCTACTAGCGGGCGAATAGCAAGTGCCTCGGGATCGATTAAATGCTTTGTAAACCGACTTGTGAGACCAACCCCCAATCCGAGCTCGACGAGCCTTAGCAAGGCAAGCTCATCTTGTGCGTCTTCGTTTACGAAAAGCGCAAGACCATAGCGCTCAAAACTTTGGTTTAGCAAGCTTCGAAGTCCTCTGGGTGGCAAGCAAGACATCACTCGCTGATGACCTAATTCGTGCCAGCGAATTTGTTCGCGTGAAGCGAGGGGATGTTTTCTTGGGAGGACGCAAACGAATCTATCTTGAGCAATTGGTTGAAGAGCGACACCCACCGGCGCATGATTACCTGACACAAAAGCTAGATCGATTTCACCCCTTTGCAAGCGGTCAAAAGCATCTTCGTTTTCAAGACAAAAGAGGCTCAACAACATTTGGGGCTCAAGCGCGCGAAACGTATCAAAAAGTGGTGTTAGTGCCTTAGTCATGAGGCTCGGCGGAGCCGCAATTCGCAATACATCACTGCCAGGCGGACTTGCCAAGTGCTTCACTAAGGCTGAGGTTTGGTTCAATTGCACAAGGACCCGCTTGGCATCAGCCTGGAAATACTGTCCTTTGAGTGAGAGGCGAACTTGGTGCTTATCTCGAATAAAAAGGTTATGACCTGCATGACGTTCCAATTGACAGATCAAAGCGCTAAGGCTGGGCTGGGTGATTCCAAGTTGATGAGCGGCCTCGGTAAAACTTAACGTTTCGCTAAGCACGCAAAATGCTCGTAATTGTTTTGCAGAAAATGGGGCTTCAAAGCGAGCCCTCAGTCGTGCACGTCGGGGCATCAAGAAACCTCTGTAGTGAATTCCTCAAGAGTATTGGCTCGATGGTGAGGGATTGAAGGCCCGAAAGCACCGACAAAATCATCGAGGGCTTTCTTATTCTCTTGTCGCAAGTAGTGCAAACAAACAGGAAGTTCGACATGTTCACTTCGAAAGTGTACGGTCTCTAAATCTTCTGACGCAAAATAAAGCGCGCTTTGTTCACTCATCAATCCAAAATACCCTTGCCACCTAACAAGTGCTGCTGCTGTGACGGGATTATCCACGGTGATGAATGAAGGAAGCTCAGCGTGATTCCTACTTAGCTTTTGTTGGGCATGAAGCAACAAAGGGTCGTCGCGAACGACAACGATCCTGGTTAAATCGCGAAGCCATTGGCTTGCACAGCGCGGTACTTGCTTTGCAGCAATATCTGCTCGACGTCCGAGCAGCACAAGTCTAGCCCGTCCAATTGTTTTTACCTGTGCGCCAGGAATGCAATGTTCGCCGAGGCTTAATGCGACATCGACGGCGCCGCTTGTTAGTGCCTCAATCGCCTCTCGCGAATTGCAATGTCTAAGTTGGATCTCGACTTCTGGCCATGCGGAGCGGAAGTACGCTACTGCTTCTGCGCTGTCTGAGTTGAAAAGAAAGCTCGGTCCGGCAAGCTTTAGCTGATGTGAAGCAGGATTTCTCACGGAGGCTTTTAGGCTGCGATGGGCTTGCCCCCAAACCTCGTATAAGGCATGGACTGAAGGCATTAAATCTTGAGCCTTAGGACTTAGTTGAGGCGTAGGTGAATTGACGTCAAACAATATAAAGCCGAATTTACGCTCTAATTGCTGCAGTGACATTCGGATGGTTGAGGCTGGTATCTTGGCTTGTGAAGCAGCGCAAGCAACATTACCGCTTCGCTCTAAGGCTATCAAAACCCTTAATTGCTGGAGTGAAATGTCCATAGTACTAAAAAACAAATCGATTAATAAATCAATAAGACCATTGATTGTCTTGATTTAGACCATCGCTGAAATAACACGATGCTTCAGTTAT
>JALQWJ010000271.1 GCA_023258775.1 Burkholderiaceae bacterium
GAGCTAACGCCCGCAGCCTCAAGGGCTGCAGTCGAAAGCTCTTCGGGTAATTCGTCCCAGCCAAGTTGTTCGGTCAGGCTGTAAGCCTTAATCCGCGGCATATTGCGCCAATTATCGATCGAACCCGTGGGACAAGGAGGCACACAAGCCATGCAGTGATTACACTTTTCAGCATCTACGACATAGTTTCGATCGTCGTGCGTGATGGCACCCACGGGGCAGGTTGCCTCGCAGGTATTACAGCGAATGCAAATGACCGGGTCGATCAAATGCTGCTTAAAAAGGCTAATTTCTGCCATTTCCATGGTGAGTCATCGCTTCATGCAAAGATTGTTCTATGGCTTGATAAACCTGATCTTGCCCTATGTCAACGGCAAAGGACTTGATCAGTTGAAGCGAACATAGTCGAAGTTGACTGGCTGGCGGTTAATGCCCATGACTGGTGGTGCAATCCAGTTGGCGAATTTACCTGGCTCGACACAACGTCCCATTAAGCTCGCCACAAAGGCGCGGTCCGAGGCCGAGGGCAACCATTGGTCAGCATGCGCAGCCCACTCCGCAGCGCTGATGACTCTGCCATCAGGTGACACCTTAACGCCCGCCAATGCACCGATGTTGCGGTGAAATGCCTTGTGCGGAGCTCTTAGCTGAAAGGGGATACCTGCTTTCTCGATAATCTTGTTCCAGCGACCAACGCCAGCAATCGAGTCCTTGATATAGTCATCGCGCAGTACTTCATTAAGCGCATTGAGCATGGGCACCTCTTTTTCAACAAGCTGCCCATTTCTAACTTCAAGAACCTTATAACTATCGCTCTTCAAGCGATGATCATCGGTGCGCTTGCCTTCCTCGTAGCGACCTTTTAAGCCGGTACTGTAAAAGGTCGCAGCATTGGAGGACTCGTCTGCTCCAAACAAGTCGATTGTGACTGAGAAATGGAAATTTAAATAACGCTGTAGCGTTGGGAGATCGATCACACCAGCGGCGCGAATCTTCGCGACATCGTCTGTCTTCAACTCGTTCATGACCTGGCAGGTACGGCTAATCACACGGCCAACACCTGACTCGCCCACAAACATGTGATGGGCTTCTTCAGTCAACATGAATTTCGTTGTACGCGCCAAAGGATCAAAAGCGCTTTCTGCCAATGCACACAACTGAAACTTACCGTCCCGATCGGTAAAGTAGGTAAACATGAAAAATGATAACCAATCAGGCGTTTGCTCATTGAATGCCTGAAGGATCCGGGGGTTGTCGGTCTGCCCCGAACGACGCTCAAGCAGCGCTTCGCCCTCTTCGCGACCATCACGTCCAAAGTACTTATGGAGTAAGTACACCATCGCCCACAAATGACGCCCTTCTTCGACATTCACTTGAAAAAGATTGCGCAAATCGTACTGGCTTGGTGCGGTTAGTCCTAGGTGACGCTGCTGCTCGACCGACGCTGGTTCGGTATCACCCTGGGTTACGATGATCCTGCGCAAGTTTGCGCGATATTCTCCCGGGACCTCCTGCCAGGCATCATCGCCAAGGTGATCGCCAAAATGAATCTTTCGGTCCTGCTCAGCCGGGTTGAGGAAAATGCCCCAACGATAATCAGGCATTTTGACATGGCCAAATTGTGCCCAACCCTGCGGATCAACGCTCACTGCGGTACGAAGATACACGTCAAAGTTTTGTGATCCATCAGGACCCATATCGTTCCACCAATTGAGATAATTGGGTTGCCATTGCTCAAGGGCACGCTGCAAGGTACGGTCCTCGCTCAGATTCACGTTGTTGGGAATCTTTTCGCTATAGTTAATACTCATTATAAGGCTCCACAAAGTATATTGAATGTAATTAAACTCGATGCCAGTCAAAGGCCGCTTTATCGCCTTTGCCATAAACTTTTAATGCGCCCTTTTCACCCACTGCGTTGGGTCGCTGAAAGATCCAGTTTTGCCAGGCTGTGAGGCGTCCGAATACCCGGGTTACCATATTCTCTTTACCATTAAAGCGCAGATTTGCTTCCATACCAGTGAGGGCATCGGGACTCATCGCAACCCGCTCTTCAATGGCGATTCTTACCTCATCCTGCCAATCGATATCGTCAGGATTGCTGGTGTTAAGCCCGAGTACATGGGCCTTATCGGCATCGAGCGCTTCACCGATCACTGCACGCAGCGCATCGAGCGGACCTTTCTCGTGATAAAAGCGACGCTCAAGGCGCGTTTCTTCGGTAGCCATCGGGTAAGCGCTAAAGTTGAGCTTGCCGAGCGTGATGGTGGGCGCAGTTTTCGGCGAATCAGGCAGCGCTAGATGATAGATGCGGTCACAAGCTAAGGCTAACTCGAGGAAACTTCCAGCGAAGCAGCTCCCTTCATCGACCAAGGCAAAAAGGCTGCGCGACGACACATCAAGCCTGCTAAAGGTACGGCGCAATAAGCCCAGTGTTTCGCGGACAAACCAGTGATGTTGATGCGTGTGCATGAGTTCATCATTGGCGAGCACGGCTGCAGCATCTCCGCGGGTTTTGAT
>JALQWJ010000272.1 GCA_023258775.1 Burkholderiaceae bacterium
ATACTGAGACTCGCGATGGCGTCACACTTCCTGCCTATCGTGGTGATGCAGTCAATGATCTCGCCTTCGATGAACGTTCCCGAACTCCAGATCCACAACGATTGGTCAAGGTCTATCACACATCAGCGATGACATTGAACTTAGTTCGCGCTTTCACCCAGGGTGGTTTCGCCGACCTTCGTCGAGTGCATGAGTGGAATAAGGGATTCATTCGCGATGCGGCTTTTGGTGAGCGGTATGAGCAGATGGCAAACGAGATTGGCCGCGCTCTTGCTTTCATGAAATCGGCAGGAATCGATGCCGATCAATTCCGCTCCGTTGATCTCTTCTCAAGTCATGAAGCGCTCATCCTTGAATACGAGAAAGCCCTAACTCGAATCGATTCACGAACCGGTACCCCATACGATGTATCGGCGCACTTCGTATGGATTGGCGAGCGAACCAGACAATTAGATGGGGCGCACGTCGATTTCTGCTCCAAGATTCGAAATCCAATCGGCATCAAGATTGGGCCAAAGGCGACCGTCGATGAAGTGATTGCCTTGATCAATAAATTAGATCCCGAGCGTGAACCTGGTCGAATTACCTTGATTACTCGAATGGGCGCCGGTGTGATTCGTCAGGCGCTCCCAGCGCTGGTTGAGGGAGTACGTAAATCCGGAGCTGAAGTTCTCTGGGTTTGCGATCCGATGCATGGCAACACTTACGAAGCGCCAAGCGGATATAAGACCCGCAAATTCGATGATGTCATGGATGAGGTTCGTGGTTTCTTTGAAGTCCACAAGAAATTGGGGACTCACCCTGGCGGTATCCATATTTTCGATCGTAGTCCAGGATGCCCTGCCTTACGGCGAGTTCGGCCGCCTGCTGCTCGTCTGAATTGATGGTGGTATAAACCTTCAAGCCCAACGCGTAGGTGTCGTCGCGAAAAAGGTCAACTGCCATCTTGCGCGCCATCTCGGCAACATAAGGTGCTCGTGTTGGGTATTCTGCCGAAGCCGGCACTACCCGAATCGGTTCATTAAGTGCTGCTCGGTATTGGGCCTCGGTGAGAAAGCCTTCGGCGCGCATTCGTCCGAGCACATAGTGAGCTCTGGCTGCGGCGCGTTTGGGGTTGACTACCGGGTTGAATCGCGACGGCGCCTTGGGTAAGCCAGCGAGCAGCGCAGCTTCGATAGGGCTTAACTGTTGCAGGCTCTTGTTGAAATAAACACGCGCTGCAGAGGCAAAGCCGTAAGCACGTTGGCCCAAATAGATCTGATTCATGTAAAGCTCTAAAATTTGGGTCTTGCTTAGGGTTTCTTCAATGCGCATTGCGAGCAATACTTCATAAATCTTTCGGATGTAGCTTTTTTCGGTCGAGAGAAAAAAGTTACGCGCCAATTGCATGGTGATAGTGCTCGCTCCTTGCTCCTTGCCGCCAGAAATCAGGTTGGCCATCGCAGCACGTGCGATACCGAGTAAATCAACGCCATGGTGTTCAAAAAAACGCGAATCTTCGGCCGCCAGAATCGCATCGCGCATGAGCTTGGGTGTTTCGCTGGCTCTTGTTGGGCTTCGCCGTTCCTCCCCGAATTCGCCGATCAGAACACCATCGGAGGTGTAAATCCTCAAGGGGATCTTTGGCTTATAGTCAAGAAGCGCATTGACGGTGGGTAGTCGATCCATCGCCAAAATAAAGGCAAGTGCGAGACAGGCTGCGAGCGACAAGGCCCCGACGCTAGCAAGGGCAAATGCCCAAGCGAACCAACGTGTCCAAGGAAGTCCGTCGACCGATTGTTGAGGCGGGCGATGACGAGATTTGCCACCACCGCCACTGCCACCGCCACCGCCACCACTGCTGCCGCCACCGCCGCTACCGATGTTTCCCGCGGCAGCACCAGCGGCAGCGCCTGAGCCTGCTGCGGTTTGTCCCCGAGCGCCTGCTCTGCTACTTTCGCTCGCACTGGCTCCGCGACTTCCAGTTTCAGCGCTTGGTGCTTGCCGGGATGAAGGATCGTTGCTGTCTGCAAACGCGCGGCCGTATGCTGTGCCACGCGCGGCTCGTGCTTGCTGGGTAGCCTCGCGAAGACTTAGGCGTGGTTCTCGACTTGGGTTGCGCGCAGGCCTGCTGCTGTCGATAAGATCGTCAGGAGGCGGAAGTCTAGGGTTGGCCATGCGTGCTTTGCATCAGAATGGTGTCGATTATGGCTTGTGTTGGGGTTTGCACTGCGCTGTCTGCGGTTTGAAAATGCGGCATGATCGGTCCCCACCGGTTAAGCTCCATCTTCTTCGCATGACAACTCCTCCCCCCGATCCGAATCGCCAGCCAATCGCTTTGATTGGCATGATGGGTTCTGGCAAGTCCACCGTGGGCAAACGCCTTGCACGAGCGCTAAACCGTCCCTTTTTAGATGCTGACAGCGAATTGGAGCGTCGTTGCGGTGTACCGATTCAAACGATTTTTGAGCTTGAAGGCGAAGAAGGATTCCGGCAGCGAGAATCCGAACTCTTACGTG
>JALQWJ010000273.1 GCA_023258775.1 Burkholderiaceae bacterium
CCTGCGGACCACGGGGTGAGGTGGGTTTTGGCCTATTTGGGCCCTATCCTCTGCGTTTACCCGGTTTCTCTGAAGCCCTCGGGGTGAGGTCGATTTCGAAGTCCGCAAGCAGTTTTAAAAAAATCATTCATTAAATCAATGGTTTACTTGCGGACTAATCGAGAGGGTTTATTTTTTCATACGCTAGGCGGAGGAAACAGCCTTGCTTTTGTCGTACCAAGCGTTGGCGCGCGGAAGCTGAGGGTGGTTGCGGGTGGGTGAGGGCGATAGAGGGTGTTAAGAGAGAAATAAATATGAAAACTCACCGCTTATCGTTGACCTTCCTTCCGTATTTCAATTACGAGGTCTTGAGCTAATCCTCATCGTTTGGGTTAAGTATCAAATCAACCGTTTCCCACGCGTTCATATGGTTAGGCAATCTATCCAATCTTTGCAGAGGCTGGTTGGATATGTTTGCACGAGAGACTTAAGAGAGTATTCAAGGGACCATCTGTGATCGAGTCGATTCAGTATCCCGGCGTTAAGATGAAACGGATTGACATGGGATTAAAATCTGTCTGCACTGTTTGGGGCGGTCTAATGGCAATAATGAAATAAAAAGTTGATCAATGGGTCAGACACACAAAATCATCGGGGGTACTAGCCAAAATGACGTTTAACAACACGCGCCGTGAGCTTCTTCTCGGATCAAGTAAGGCGGTCGTTATGGCTAGCGTGACCACTTATGGTGGCGCTGCTCTATCCCAAGCGTCAAACACTGCAACCACGGCGAGTTCAGCGAGGCCTGTCCGGATACTGGTTGGCTTTCCGCCGGGCGGGGGTACCGACGTCATTGCGCGTATGCTCGCTGAGCGCTTAAGGGACGAACTCGGTCAGCAGATTGTGGTGGAGAATCGGCCTGGCGCTGGTGGTCAACTGGCTGCTCAGGCTTTAAAAGCCTCATCGCCAGATGGCACGACACTCTTCATATCCCATGACCACACGATCACGATTCTTCCGCTGGTGATGAAGAATCCGGGTTTCAATCCTGCTCAAGACTTTGTGCCTGTTGCGGGGTTTGCATCATTTGTTAACGCTTTCGCTGTTTCCGCAGCAGCACCTGTCAGCAATTTTGCAGCCTACCTCAAATGGGTTCAGGAGCAATCAGATAAGAAAGAGCGTGGCAGTGTGGGTATTCCGGCCCCTGCATCTACCCTGGAATTTTTGGTTGGGGTCATGCAAACACGCTACAAGCTAGATATCGTTGCAGCGCCTTACCGGGGAAGCGCCCCGATGATTGCCGATATGCTTGGTCAACAAATTCCCGCTGGGATGGGATCAGTACCTGACTTTATAGAGCATCACAAGGGAGGAAAGTTACGGGTGTTGGCAGTGCTCGGCGGCAAGCGCCAAGCGGCACTACCTGAAGTTCCGACATTTGCGGAACTTGGCTTAAAGGGGCTTGAGGATATGCCTTTTTACGGCTTTTTTGCAGTTGCGGGAACACCGCGTGCTTCGATCGAGCGATTTTCTGGGGCACTAGCCAAGGTGTTAGGGCAGCCACAGGTGGCTAGCCAGTTAAGCCAAATGGGTTTAACAGTCGAGCACATGACTGCCGAGCAACTCGGAAAGCGTGAGCGTGCCTATGCTCAGGTTTGGGCTGACATCGTCCGTGAAAGCGGATTTAAGCCCCAGTAAGCCAAATGGCGTGTGCAACTCAGTTGGGCGGGTTGCGAAAAGACTCATGGATTTCAGATGCTCAAGATGGGCTTTGATTTGAGCAATATCCCTCAATTGCCTGAATCTGGCCACCCGGCTACCTTGGACTGATAGCCCGTGCTCGGTGGAGTTATCCCGGTTCTTTACAGCTACTTTGACACAGCAGGTGCTGTCGATTTGGAGGCTTACGAGCGGCAGATCGCCTGGGTTCGGCAAGGGGGTGTGGCTGGCATAACGCTTTTCGGACTGGTATCGGAAGGAAGCGCTCTTTCACCCTCAGAGCGAAAATTACTTTTGACTCATACCTGCTCAATACTGCCGCCGGATGAGGTCCTGCTTGTCACGGTTCGACCAGACGACGATGTCGAAGATCTCGTCGGTTGCGCGGTTGAATCTCGTGACCGACTAGGATTGATTTTTCAGATCGGCAAGGACGCAGGGCGATCGATAGCACAACTTCGAGGCCTTGTTGCAGAGCCAGCGTTGGCCAAGCATGTGGACTTCGGACTTCAACTTGCTCCTGGCTTGATTGACACCACATTCACGGCTGACTCGATCAGAGGCATCGAAGGGTTGTCCGAAAGCTTGCGATTTCTCAAGGCTGAGTACAACAGTATCGAGTTGGCGGCGCATTTGTCGGCGCTGGAGACACCTTTAGACCTCTTGGTTGGGCGTCACGGGCAGAACTTGATCGAGTATCTCAGGATCGGCGCAGTCGGCGTGATCCCTGGCACTGAATTGGCATCAGCTCTGGTACCTATAGTGGCGGCTTGGGCGGAAGGCAAAAAGGATGAAGCGA
>JALQWJ010000274.1 GCA_023258775.1 Burkholderiaceae bacterium
CAATACCCGTGATCACGCCACCACCCGGTACCGATTGCTCAAGCTCACTTCGGTCAAGGCCAAAGCCTGCCATCGTCGATAACTCGAGCCAGGGTGCGCCCGGATCAAGTAAACGTGCCAAACGCGCTCGAGGCAGAAGTTGACCACGTTTATCAAAGAGCGGCTTGGCGGAGGCCGATTTCTGAACCGTTCTAGCTTCAAGCAAACGCAATTGCTCAAGCGTGGCCAACATTGCCGCCTTACGTGCCTCAAAGGACGGACTACCCGCTTGGAGTTGAGATTCGAATATGGCCATAAAACCCGTTAAAAATAAAAAAGTCTGGCGAAGAAAATCAGCGATTGAGAACTCAAAATGACATCAATCAGGAATAAGGCATCAAAAAACCATGAAAAACTTTATGCTTCACGAAAGCGAAATAAAGCGATGCAAGGCTTGAGAGCATTTCGGTTTACCGCAAAAGCAATGTCCAATACCGAACCTGAGAGGCAAGTAATGAGCTGCTTACTGATCGACATCACGAACCATAACATCCTGTTATGAAAGATTACATCCGCATTGGCGGTGCTTCAGGCTTTTGGGGCGATACTGCAGCAGCAGTGCCCCAACTTTTAAGCGTTGATGATCTCGATTTTCTAGTCTTTGACTATTTGGCTGAGGTCACGCTATCGATCATGGCCTCCCAAAAGGCAAAGTCCGCCCAGGCAGGCTATGCGAGCGACTTTGTCAGCATCACGCTTAAACAGCACTTGCAGGCGATCCTTGAGCGTGGCATCAGGGTGATCTCAAATGCAGGCGGCCTGAATCCGGCTGCCTGTGTTGAAGCGATTAGCGCACTGGCCGAGGAGCAAGGTCTTAAGGTGAAGATTGCCTGGGTCCTTGGCGATGATCTGATGCAGTCCGAAGCGTCTTTTCGCGCGTCAAACCGAATTGAAATGTATAGCGGTTCGAGCTTTCCTGAGCGTGCCTTAAGTATCAATGCCTATTTGGGTGCTGAGCCGATAGCTTGCGCACTCGATGCGGGGGCGCAAATTGTGATCACCGGTCGCTGTGTTGACTCTGCAGTGACCTTGGGCGCCATGATGCATGCCTTTGGCTGGCACCGCTCGGTTCAGGCAAAACCAACAAAGGCCATGCTCGATCGCTATGCCCAGGGCACACTGGCGGGTCATTTGATTGAATGCGGGGCGCAATGTACGGGTGGACTCTTTACCGACTGGCAGACCGTTCCAGATTGGGAGAACATCGGGTTTCCGGTCGTGCAGGCCTATGCTGACGGTCGTTTTGAAATTTTTAAACCAGAAGGAACAGGTGGCCTGATTAGCCCGGCAACCGTTGCCGAGCAACTGCTCTATGAAATTGGCAACCCCGCTGCCTATGTGGTGCCAGATGTTGTTTGCGACTGGACCAACGTAAGTATCCGCGCTAGCGGGCTTGATCGCGTCTTGGTCGAGGGTGCTGTTGGCGAGGAAGCTCCAACGCAATACAAGGTCAGCCTTACGGCAGTCGATGGGTGGAAGAATCAGGCTTTACTTGTGATTGGTGGTGAGCAAGCACAGGCCAAAGCACAGCGAACAGCGGAGGCATTGCTCGCACGAACTTCGAAAATGCTGCAACAACTTGGCCTTCCGGCATATAGCGAGACTCATGTTGAGATTGTCGGTAGCGAATCGATGTATGGCAACGCAAGTAAGGCGATGCAAGCAAGGGAAGTCGTACTCAAAATGGCGGTTAAATCGGTTTCCAAAGCGAGTCTAGAGCTTTTTGCCCGAGAGTTTGCGCCCGCAGCAACATCAATGGCTCCAGGCACCACGGGTTTTGGGCAGGGGCGGCCGAGCCCAAGCCCAGTGATCCGCTTGTTCTCTTTTTTGGAGGATAAATCGAAGGTCCCTGTTCGCGTGATGTTGGATGGTCGCTGCGTTGCAGCCTGGAACACGGATGACATCGAGGCAAACGTGTCGCTTCAAGTCGATCGTCGGGAGCAAGTCAGATACCAAAGCCCCCAAGACGCTATGCTTGAAGCGGGTGTCGATGCCCGGCTCACGGCAACGGCGGCAAAGGCGTGGATGGATCCACATTGGCCAAAGATAAGCTTGATCGACATTGCCCATGGCCGCTCGGGCGACAAAGGCAATATCGCAAATATTGGGCTCATCGCAAGGCGGCCTGAAGACTGGACCTGGTTGCTCGCTGTGGTTGATGAGTCGATGCTGCGCCGCGTCTTTGCGCACCGGCAGCCACTGCGTATCCGCCGATTTCCTCTTCAAGGGATTCGCGCGCTTAATCTCATGCTAGAGGGAGTTCTGGGCGGTGGCGGCATGGCGTCGTTGCACACGGATAACCTCGCCAAGGCCTATGCACAAGTCTTACTTGGTGCTCAACTACCATGTCCGCCCAGGATATTGCATGACTGGCGCCCCCGGCAGGAATCGAACCTGCGACCTTCCCCTTAGGAGGGGGACGCT
>JALQWJ010000275.1 GCA_023258775.1 Burkholderiaceae bacterium
ACAGGATCCTTTCGGGTTACCGCCAAGGCACTAAAAAAGACTTGCTTGTTTGGCGGAGGGTCTTTGGCGAGCACTTCAAGCCCGTCCATCGTGTCAAGGGCGATACTCTCGAGCTTCTCACGCAACGCAGCTTCAATTGCGGCGTCCCAACCCGCCTCAACACGAATCCCCTCCCAAAAGCGCTGCTTATCGAGCCAACCCTTGGCTTGCAACCAAGGACGCATGTTGGACTGATCACTGAGCCGAGCTTCTAGTTGAACGAGTGCCTGGTGTTTTGCCTCAATTTCTGCGTACCGAGATTGAGCTAGCCGAAAGGATTCCTGTCTTGGCACCCTGGCTGCCTGTGCCTCGCTCGAGCGTGTTTGCAAGCTTGCTTCCAACTCACCGGTTTGAGTTTCATCTCGCTCTGCAGATTGCAGCTTAAGCGCCTGATGTCGCAACGCTTCAGGGTCGAGCGGTCGCAGGCGATCAAGAGACTGGCGACTGCGTTCGAGGCGTTGATTAAGTTGGCGAAGTTGATCTTGCGCCGCCTGCTTGCGGAAATTGGCTGCATCCCGCTCTCGCCTGCACTGTTCGAGTTGACCCCTCGCGGTTTCGAGTTGTTGCTGCGCTTTGGCGATTTCAGCCTCGAGCCCCTGTTGCAGCGCCGCAAGCTCTTGCACGCGTTGAGATTGATCCTGCACCGACACCGAGAGGGCATCGAGTCGTTGACTGCTGTCGTCAATCACTTGCTCGGCTTGTTCGCGCTCTAGGCGTTGACCTTGATGCTGTTGCGCAAGGGATTCGAGTTGGGATAGGGTTTGACGCTTTGATTCTTCGATGAACCGGATCTCTGATTCGAACTTTGCGACTTCGCTATTGCATACATAGTACGCAGCCTGCGCAGCGTGAAGTGCGTCGGCTGCTGTGCTTGCCACAGCCCTTGCCGATTCAAGCGCAGCTTCCGTACCACGCAAGGCAGCCAATTCAGCATCGAGTTTTACCTCAAGACTGCGGTGTCGATCGCTTGCACGTTGCTGCTGCTCAAGTTCATCGTTACGCTTTGCCAGCCACAAAAGCCCTTGAAAATCATGTCGATCGGCGTCTAATGCACGAAATTTTTCAGCCTGCGCGGCTTGAAGCTCGAGACGGGCCATATTTGACTCAAGCTCACGCAGAATATCTTCGACCCGAGTAAGATTCTCACGCGTATCGGCAAGCCGATTTTCGGTCTCACGCCGGCGTTCTTTATAGCGAGAAATTCCAGCCGCTTCTTCGAGAAACACTCGCAACTCTTCAGGTTTGGATTCGATGATTCTTGAGATCGTCCCCTGCCCAATGATGGCGTAAGCCCGGGGGCCCAGACCTGTGCCCAGAAAGAGATCGTGAACGTCGCGCCTGCGCACGGTTTGCTGATTAATCGAATAAATCGACTGTCCGTCACGCGTTAAAACCCGTTTAACGGCAACCTCCGCGTAAACGCCCCAAGATCCGCCGATCCGGCCCAAGCTGTTATCGAAGACCAGTTCAACCGACGCTCTCGCTGCGGGTTTACGGTCAACTGAACCACTGAAAATCACATCTTGCATCGACTCGCCGCGCAGCTCGTTGGCTCGCGACTCGCCAAGTACCCAACGCACAGCATCCATAATATTGGACTTGCCGCAGCCGTTTGGGCCTACAACGCCGATCAACTGCCCAGGAACATCAAGCACTGTGGGGTCAACAAAGGACTTGAATCCTGAGAGCTTGATTTGCTTCAGTCGCACGACAGACGGTCTCCGGGATGGGTCAATAGGAAACCTATAATCCTACTCTATGCCTCGAGCCTTAGCTCGATACCTAGGCCGTGCATCAAGCAACGCTGCTGTTTACACAGTCTGGCTATTGACCCATTCAAACCGAAACCGATCATCAGAAGAAAAGTGCACTATGAGTAGCAGCAGACCATCGAACAAACTCGACCGATTTCCCAATCCGCAACCGGCTCGAGACTACGCAATCCATATGGAGATTCCCGAATTCACCTGCCTTTGTCCATTGACAGGCCAACCTGACTTTGCGGTTTTTGAACTTGACTACATTCCTAACGATTGGTGTGTGGAGTTAAAGGCTTTAAAGATGTACATGTGGTCGTATCGTGACCAGGGCGCGTTTCATGAAGCGGTAACCAACCAGATTCTCGATGCCCTTGTGGAACTGCTTGCTCCTCGCTACATGCGTTTAACCTCGCGCTGGTATGTTCGGGGCGGGATTTACACAACAATTTCAGCCGAACATCGTAAGCGCGGCTGGAAAGCGCCAACGCCGGTTGACCTCGGCACACTCAGGTCTGAACCTGTTCGACCATTTTCACATTAAGGCTGTCTATGGAGCATTCGATCGCAGCTCTCATGCATATTTAGGCCTCGTAAACAACGATTGTGATGCGCCTTCACCAGCGCAGGACCTTTCCCCAATCACAATCTTCCCCAATCA
>JALQWJ010000276.1 GCA_023258775.1 Burkholderiaceae bacterium
GACGCAGCGCCAGCAGGCGGGTTTAACGCTGATTGAAATCATGGTTGTGATTGTAATTGTCGGCGTTTTGGCAGCGCTTATCGTGCCTCGCGTTATGACTAGGCCAGATGAGGCGAGAGCGGTTGCTGCCAAGCAGGATGTCGCCTCAGTCATGCAAGCACTTAAGCTGTACCGACTCGACAATCAGGCCTATCCCACAGGCGAACAAGGGCTTGCCGCGCTCGTCACGCGTCCTAGCCTGCCGCCTGAACCCAGTCAATGGAAAGCCTATCTCGATAAGCTGCCGGTTGATCCCTGGGGGCGTCCCTATCAATATTTGAACCCTGGCTTAAAGGGCGAGGTCGACGTTTTCAGCTTAGGGGCCGATGGCAAACCCGGTGGTAGTGGTGTGGACGCTGATGTGGGTAACTGGTCGCTCTAGACCTTGTCTCAAGGGTCACGAACTGCCAAGGCACTGGCAGTGGCGTGGCGCTAGTGAGGGTTTGAGTTTGATCGAGGTGCTGGTGGTTTTGCTTGTACTTGCCAGCGTGATGATTGTGTCAACATTATCGCTTCGAGGTTTACAAAGTCGTGGCCTGTCGCTAGAGGCCGAGCGACTCGGTGCAAGAATCCATGCTGCTCACGAAGAGGCAAGATTGCTCGCACAGCCAATTCGACTGGAGCTTGACGACCGGGGCTATCGTTTTTATCGTAATCAGCTCGGTCGCTGGCAACTGATTGAAGGCGATGACTTATTAAGGCCAAGGGCTTGGGACGCATTGACTTCATGGAGAGCTAACGCAAGCCCAGATGGCCAGGTCGCAGTGGGTGGTGCGAGTTCATCCGCTATGGCTGCCTCAAACACTGCCACGACATCGAAGCTATCGACGCAGGCAAGCCAAGCCTTTGTGCTTGCGATTGGCGCAGAGCCGATTGCTTCGCCTTGGACTTTAGTGCTGCTCCGCGCTGAGCAGTCCGTCATGTTACAAAGCGATGGTCTAGGTCCAATCACTCAGCAAACCCGATGATTCGACACACTATTGCTCGAGGCTTTTCGCTGGTTGAAGTGCTTGTGGCTTTGGTTTTGCTGTCGGTTGCGATGCTCGCTGTTTTCAGGAGTCTTGGCGTTGGGACACAAACTGCGGAGATTGCCCATGTGAGAATGCTTGCGCAGTGGAGTGCGGAAAACCGTTTGATGGAAATTCGACTGCGCCGTGAATGGCCCAATATTGGCGAGGAGCGATTTGATTGTTCTCAACTCGATACCGTTTTAAGTTGCTCACAAAAAGTCATTGCGACCCCAAACGCCGGGTTTAGGCGGGTTGAACTACAGGTCTTGGACGCTGGACAACGGCAGGTTGCTCGCCTCGTTGGCTTTGCCACCCTTGTGCGTTAAGCATGGCATCAAAGCATCCTTTAGTGACGCTTAATGCCTATGCTTCAGGACACGTCCGTGGCACTGATGCGTCGTACCGGGTAAGAGATCAATATGGATTAACGCTGGTCGAATTATTGGTGGCCGTACTTCTAAGCGCTTTGCTTGCGGTGATTGCCTGGCGTGGTCTTGATCATGTTGCGCGAAGCAGTCAGCAGGTTGTGTCGAGTACCGATCGCAGTCAGCGCCTCAATCAAGTGATGAGTCAGCTTGAAGTGGACTTGATGGAGGCGGCCCAATTAAGGCAAAGCGGGCAGTTTGCCGTCCAAATCATGAGTTTTCAGGTCGCTGAAGGTTCTGAATCGTCCTGGTTATTATTACAACGTGCGATGACTGAACCGCTTTCCGCAAGACCACTGCGCTGGGTGAGATGGGATGTGCGTGATGGCGTCCTAACGCGAAGCCTTTCGGAGCTTGGCCAAAGCCAAGCCTTATTGCACGGTTTGCGTGGCATAGAGTTGCGTCCGATTGGTTTTGCTTTGAACCAAGATCCGATGAGTCAGCCCGAGCGATGGTCTGGCTTGGAGGTTCTAATCGTGATGCAAAACGGCCAAAGACTTCGCCGTGTCCTTTCAATGCGTGATTGATACTGCCCGGTGAGAACCATGTTGACGAAGTATTTCGGGACTGTGCGTGGCGCAAAGCAGACAGCTTTTTTTCAAGATAACGAACGCGCAAAGCCTAAACGGGCTATCCGCGCGGTGAGTCAATCACGAGGTGCGGCGGTGCTTGCAGCAATGCTGGTGGTCGCAATTGCTGCAAGTCTTGCCGCCTTGGTCTTTGAGCGTCAACAACTTGCGGTGCGCAGCATCGAGAATCGTATGGATGCCTCTCAAATTCGCTGGATTGAGCGAGCGGCAAGCGACTGGGCACGTCTTGTTTTGCGCTTGGATTCGCGAACTACTTCGATTGACCACCTCGGGGAACCTTGGGCTATGTCTATCCAACAAACCGAGCTTGACCCCACAGTATACGGTGGTGCACGAGCGGGTACAAAGGATGCAAAAGCAGTACTTTCGGGCCAAATCCAGGATGCTCAGG
>JALQWJ010000277.1 GCA_023258775.1 Burkholderiaceae bacterium
CTTTTCTTGGCGAGGAATCGCGCGCTCATTTCGATGGTCTGCAGGCTTTGTTGCGTCGTCGCGGGCTTGCGTTCACGATCAATCCGCGGCTTGTGCGAGGTCTGGATTACTATAACTTAAGTGTGTTTGAGTGGGTGGCTGCGAACGAAGGCAAAGCGCCGCTCACGGTTTGCGGTGGTGGTCGCTATGATGGATTGATCGAAACACTCGGTGGCAAACCGGCTCCTGGCTGCGGTTTCGCCATCGGCGTGGAAAGGATCCTTGACTTGTTGCAATTGCAGCAACCATCCCAGGACGCGAGCTGTGACGTGTATGTCGTACATCAAGCGCCTGAATCGCAGCTTGTCGCCATGGATCTTGCCGAACAGCTACGCGACCACGGCCTGGATGTCTTGCTGCACTGCGGAGGAGGTAGCTTCAAGTCTCAATTTCGTCGGGCTGATGCCTCGGGCGCCGCTTATGCTGTCGTTCTGGGCGAAGACGAACTCAAGCAGGGACAAGCAACAGTCAAAGATTTGCGTGACCCTGCGGTTAGCCAGGTCAAGCTTGGCTTCGCCGATGTCGGTAAACACATTCTTGAGCATGGTTTTGGAGTACATCACTGATGTCTGAGCATCATTTCGAACAAGAAGAGGTTGATCGCCTCAAAGACTGGTGGAAGCGACATGGCGGCTGGGTAAGCACAGTGTTTGCCTTAACGATGATTGCGATTGCTGGTTGGCGCGCTTGGGGTTGGTATGAGGACAAGCAATCCCGTGAGGCGGCCGAAATATATGACCGTGTTGTGATTGCTGCATCCAAGGCCGATTTGCAAGGTCTCAAACAGGAATCGGGCAGCCTTTTCGAGCAGTACCCCAAAACCGCGTATGCCCCGCTGGCCGCTTTACTCAGTGCGAAGCAACATGCGCTTGGGGGTGACTTAAAAACCGCTATCACCTTGTTGCAATGGGTCGTCGAAAAAAGCAAAGATGCCGGACTTGTAGCCGTTGCTCGCTTAAGGCTTGCCGCTGCATTGTTGGAAGATGCCAAGGCCGCCGAAGCGCTTGCCGTCCTCGATGCGATGAAGTCTGATAAAGGGGCTGAGTCATTTGACCTTTCTCGCCTCGATCGTCGAGGGGATGTCTTGCTCGCCTTGGGACGCAAGGAGGAAGCCTTGAAGGCTTGGGAAGAAGCGCTAGAGAAGAGCGTCGATGAACCAAGCTGGAAGCAATTGCTGCAAATTAAGCGCGATTACACCGCATCGTTATTAGGTAAGAGCTCATGACTAACATCAAGCAACATGGGCAAACGCATAACAACGATGGCGATTTCCTGACCACAACAAGTCCAGCGCCAAGGCGTGATGCGCTGGCGCGAGGTCTAAAGGGTTTAGGCTCGGCCTGCCTGCTTGGCAGTTCGCTAAGCGCCTGTTCGGCGCTCGATACCGTCTCTTCCTGGATGCCTTGGTCGTCGACCAAACCTAAGTTGCCCCCTTTGCCGGCGTTGACTGGGGACAATCAGCTCAGCATGCTTTGGCGGGCGAATGTCGATGAGATGGGCCAGGGTTTTGCGCCATCAATGCTTGAAGGAAAATTGTTTGTAGCAACGCGCAGCGGCCTGATCATTGCTTTTGATCAAAATAGCGGCGAAAGGCGCTTTGAGTATCGGCACCGGAAAGGTTTTAGCAGTGGCGTCTCAAGCTTCGAAGGTCAACTTTACGCAGGCAGCAGTGATGGATTTCTGCTTGCCTGGGACCAACATGGCTCGTTGCGGTGGTCAACCTATCTCGGTGCAGAAGCTGTTTCAGTACCTGCCGCGGGCGCAGGAATCGTGGTGGTCAGAACAAGCGACAACCGAATCCAAGCGCTCGACATTGATAAAGGCCAGGCCCGTTGGAGTATCGCGAGACAAAGCCCACCGCTTGTTTTGAGATCAACGAATACCGCGGTAATTCAAGGCCAAACTGTTTTCGTTGGTTTGCCAGGTGGCCGAATGATGGCGGTGAACGCGCCCACTGGACAAGCGATCTGGGAGGTTGCCGTTTCATCGCCGCGTGGAACAACCGAGATTGAACGACTTAGCGATGTGTTGGGACAGCCTATCGTCGACGGTGGTGAGGTACTTGCAGCAAGTTTTCAAGGCAAGCTGTCAAGTTTTGATCGACAAAACGGCCAACTTCGTTGGGCGCGAGACTTCACGGCTGTGGGCGGTCTTGCTGCGGATACGACGCAGGTCATTGCGGTCGATGATCGCGGCCAGATTCAGTCGTTTAGTCGTAGCGGTGCCCCGCAATGGAAACAAGATGCGCTTCGCGGCCGCCGCCTTTCAGCGCCAGCCCTTTCGCAACGTTTAGGACTTGTGGCAGACGAAGAAGGGATGCTGCATGCCGTGGGCCGCGATCAGGGCCATTTGCTTGGACGTC
>JALQWJ010000278.1 GCA_023258775.1 Burkholderiaceae bacterium
ATTTGGACGGTAGGCCACGAATCCCGTTCGAAGTATCAATGGAAACATCACCAGGGCGCCGAACAAGTATCTCAGGAACTGCGCCTGAAAAGGATGTAACTCAAGCGCGAGCCAACGCATGGTGGCGTTGAGCACTGAGAAAATGAATCCTGCAAGCGCCGTCCAAATCATTCCCCTGACAGTAGGATTTAGTCGTCGGAGCCTGCGGCTTGTCCGTCTGAGGACTAAGCGAACAGACCTCAGCCCTGAATCGATAGGCGGAGGGTCGTTGTGCGAAGACATGGCAGTAAATGGCGTCCCGTAGGGGATTCGAACCCCTGTACTCACCGTGAAAGGGTGATGTCCTAGGCCTCTAGACGAACGGGACCGTGTTCTTGGTGGAGGTAAGCGGGATCGAACCGCTGACCTCTTGCATGCCATGCAAGCGCTCTCCCAGCTGAGCTATACCCCCGACGAAGCTCGCTATTATAACGCGAAGAGCACAAAGCACCAATTGCAAGTCACAACCTCAATTCTACCCTAAGCCAACGAGAGTTCTTATGTCACAAGCCACACTGATCCCTGGACAAGCCATTGCGGCATCACTTCGCGCCTCCATTCGGGAAGAGCTCGAGCAATGGCCAGATACCAGGCCCCTTCCCTGCCTTGTCGTTATCCAGGTTGGCGAGGACCCTGCCTCATCGGTGTACGTACGGAATAAAGTGAGGGCCTGCGAGGAAGCCGGCATTATTTCCGAGCATCGCAGACTCCCCGCGGATAGTAGCGAAGAGGATTTATTACAAACCATTGAGGTACTTAATCAAGACCCAAATGTCCACGGCATCCTCGTCCAACTGCCTCTTCCCAAACATCTTCATGCAGCTAGGGTAATCGACCGTATCGACCCCAACAAAGACGTTGACGGCTTTCACCCGATTAATAGTGGCGCACTTTTTGCGGGACAGCCCAGGCTTGTTCCCTGCACGCCTGCAGGCGTCATGACATTGCTTGAGCACACCAAGCTGAATTTTCGCGGTGCAGAAGCCGTGATCATTGGCGCGAGCAATATCGTGGGTAAGCCGCAGGCCATGCTCTTACTTGCCGCTGGTGCAACCGTAACGCTTTGTAATAGCAAAACGAAGGATCTAAGGGCGCACTGCTTGAGGGCGGACGTGCTCGTTGCTGCGCTAGGCAAACCACGTTTCATTCAGGCCGACATGATCAAGCCAGGCGCAATCGTGATCGACGTGGGTATTAATCGACTCGATTCGGGTAAGTTGTGTGGAGACGTCGATTTTGAAGGAGCAAGCCAAAGGGCATCATGGATAACGCCCGTACCTGGCGGTGTGGGACCCATGACAATCGCCATGTTGCTTGCGAACACCTTAAAGGCAGCGCGCGGAAACTTCTGAATGAACTGCAAGGTGCTTGGTGATCTAAGGATTGAGGGCTAAGCGAATGTTCTCACTTAAGAAGGGCTGTTGACGGAAATCATCAAGCTCAACCAAAGAGTTCAGTTTAAGTAAGGCCTTGCAATTAGTTAACTTCTATAACTACCAAAGACTTAGCAATGACAAATCCACTTCTAAATCTCCCACTGCATCCAGACTACCCAAGTATCAAGGCCGAGCATATTGAGGAAGCGGTTACTACACGTCTCGATCATGCAAAAGACCAGCTCAAAGCACTCGCAATCAAGGACGCCTCGCTGGGCTGGGAGGCAGTCATTTCACCACTTGATGAATCGCTCGATGCATTGTCGCGGTGCTGGGCGGTCGTTGGTCATCTAAACGCAGTCATGGATGAAGCCGCGTGGCGTAAGGCCTTCAATAAGATGCTGCCCTTAGTGACAGATTTCTATACGATGCTCGAGCAGGACCAAACCCTGCTTGCCGCCTGTCAAAAGCTACAACAACAATTACCTAAGGGTAACCTAGCAGATCTGAACCTTCAGCGCAGCCGCAGTCTCGAACTCGCCATTCAAGATTTTCGACTTGCAGGCGCTGAACTTCCTAAAGAGAAGCGTCAGCAACTCGCGCAAATCATTAAGCAATTGAGCGAGAAAGGACAGCAATTTTCCGAGCATGTGCTCGATGCAATGAATGGCTCGTCTTGTCATGTTGAGGAGTCCTCAGGTCTCGAGGGACTGCCCGAGGATGTCATTGAGGCTGCAAAAAAAAGCGCACAGGAAGCAGGTCAAGAAGGCTGGCGTTTTACACCCCATATGCCTTCTTACCTTCCGGTCATGCAATACGCCCATGATCGAAAACTTCGCGAGCAAATGTATAGGATGTACAACACGCTCGCATCGGATCAGGGTGAAAGCCAGTTTGATAACGGACCGCTAATCAAGGAAATTCTGACGTTAAGAAAGCAAAGCGCAAACCTGCTTGGATTTTCTGATTTTGTAG
>JALQWJ010000279.1 GCA_023258775.1 Burkholderiaceae bacterium
GCCATTGGGTGACCGCATCAATTTCTTCATCAAACCAACCTGCGTTAATCCTAGAGGCACAGGTTTCAACCCGTTGGCGCAATTGCGTGAGTTGCTTGATCTTTCGAAAATCAGCCGAATAAAGCATTTCACCTTTTCCGCCAGGAAACATACCGTTATGACAGCTTGCGCAATTTCTCTGATGGAGTGCAGCACCCTCTGTTGCATGGCTTGGGACAACAAAAACCAAGAACAGCATCGCGAACACCAGCCAAAGTCCAGTAATCCTGGACCGAGTATTTGAATTCATTGAATCGCTCCATCATGTTTCATTCAGGCACGCCACCATCCCTTATTTAAGCGTGCCATCATGTTTGGCCAGGCCAAATTCAAGCCGCTTGGCAATCAGCGAATGAGGCAAGATGCTGAGCATCGCGTCTACTGCGGGTGTTTGTCCCCTGCCAAAGCACCACCATCGCATGGGTATGGCCAACTGCGGCATCTTGATGCCGTATGTTGAAATCAAGTTTTTGATTTCAAGCGAGATGTCAGCAGCTGTCCAGCCCAAGGCTTCGTCGGGTATCTGGCTCATGTTCTTTATATGATCAAGGCAGGCTTTTACTGCAGGCAGGGCCTCTGCCTTGAGTGCCGAGGCAACACCTTCTGCAATCGCTGGATCGTCGAGATCGGGGTCGATCAGCATTGAACAAGCCCAGTCAGCAAGTTCTTCGAGCGTATTGATGCGGTCTCTTACAAGCGCTATCAGGGCGCAGGCTGCACGATCACTAAACCAGGCTGCGGCCACCGAGCGCCAATCAAGTCTTCGCCTGAGTTCGCCAAGCAAATAGGCGTCATCGGCCTTTTTAAGGTAGTGTTGGTTCACCCAACGTAGCTTGTCGTAGTCGAGCTGAGAGGGCGAATGCGATAGAGCACTGCCATCAAACCAGGCGATGAGGTCTTCACGGGTGAATAGCTCATCGTCGCCATGGCTCCACCCTAAGCGCGCTAAATAATTGACGACGGCGTCAGGGATGAAGCCTTGGCGATCAAATTCAATCACTGAGACAGCACCGTGACGCTTCGAGAGCTTTTGACCATCTGAACCGTGAATCATGGGTAGATGGCCATAAAGAGGTTCTCTGCCCCCCAAGGCGCGCAGAATATTAATCTGCCTCGGCGTGTTATTGACATGGTCATCGCCCCGGATGACATGGCTGATTTGCATATCGAGGTCGTCGACAACGACACAAAAATTATAAGTTGGCGTCCCATCGGAACGAGCGATAATCAAGTCATCAAGTTCGCTATTGGCAATCGATATAGTTCCTTTAACCATATCTTGCCAAACAACATATCCTTCATCTGGATTACGAAACCGGACAACTGGCAACACAGCTGCAGGCGGCACGCTGCCAGCAGCTTTCTCAGGGCGCCAGCGGCCATCATAACGCGGCTTCAAACCCTGAGTTCGTTGCAATTCACGCATCGCATCGAGTTCTTCTGGAGAAGCCCAGCAGTAGTAAGCGTTGCCCTGCGCGAGCATTTGAGCAATCACTTCTCGATAGCGATCCATCCGTTTAGTCTGGAAAAACGGACCTTCGTCTGCTTCAAGCTTAAGCCAAGCCATGCCGTCGACAATTGCCTGCGTCGCCTCGGCTGTGGATCGTTCTAAATCCGTATCTTCGATGCGGAGTACGAAACGCCCTCTAAAATGGCGTGCAAACGCCCATGCGAAAAGCGCGGTTCTCGCCCCGCCGATATGTAAAAAGCCTGTTGGACTCGGCGCGAAACGAGTTCTTACCAAGGCCGACTCTGTTTGATTAACTGCGGGTGACGACATGCTTTGGACATATTGAGTGGGTTCGGACCATCACTATACCGGAGCTCCGGGGATCACCTCGGACGCACTGACGCATAAGCGTTTTGACTCGCTTAAACGCTCATTGCGTTGGCAAAGCATTTTTCAACACTTCGATCTGAGCTCTTCGCAATTCTTGAAGGCCAAGATAGTGGCTCGCTGGCGTGCTGAAAATCGCAATTTTTTCGAGAAAGAAAAGCCGACCTTTTGGGCTGATCACCGATTCAGCCATCGCAGCGTGCTCCTTGATCCATTCCCTCGAAAGCGCATGACCGAGTGACTCACCGAACTCTGGCAAAGCGCTTGCGAAAATGTCTGCCTCATTGGCAAGCACCTGTAGCCAGGCTAAGTCAGACAAGTCAAAGACACGTTGCGATGCGAGCGAATGATTCTCTGTCACTCTTAAGGGGTCTGTGCGCTCAACCAGACGTCTGACTGTATCAATATCAATCTCAGGCAAACCAAGGCTTTGAAGAACCCCCTCTGCGCGGTTTGCGGAGAGCTTCTCCATTTCCATTGGAAATTGATTAACCCTGCCA
>JALQWJ010000027.1 GCA_023258775.1 Burkholderiaceae bacterium
AAGATTTATGTTGACGAAGTCCAATTGGGCACCGCGATCACAAACCTCATCAAGAACGCAATTCAAGCGTCCTCAAGTTCACAGCGAGTCGAAGTTAGGGTGTCAAGGAGCAGTCAGACGCTCCTGGAAATTCGGGTGATTGACGAGGGCCCACGTCTGGCAATTGACGAAGTTGATCAACTCTTCAGGCCCTTTGTAAGCGGGAAAAAGGATGGTTTGGGTTTAGGCTTGTCGATCAGCCGCTCATTGATCGAAAATAATGGCGGTACACTCGACTACGAAAGCACCCCTGAAAAGTGCTTCGTTATCAAGCTTTACTTGGAGGATCACCGAAGTGACGAACACCTCGGCAGCACCCGCCCGTCTGGTATGCATCGTTGACGATGACCCGGCGGTAAGAGACTCGTTAGCCCTCATGCTCGGCTTGAAGGGCTTTGATTGCCGGGTCTTTGACAGCGCAGAGCACTTTCTGAAGATGCCGCCTTCGCGTGCCTGTTGCCTTATTCTTGATCTTAGAATGAGTGGTATGACGGGACTTGAGTTGCAGGAAAGGCTGTCTAGCTTGCCGATTCGTTATGAAGTGATTTTTTTGTCTGCTTTCGCCGATACCCATGTGATGCGGCAAGCTTTTTTAAATCAGGCCGCAGATTTTTTGGAAAAGCCTGTGGTCATCAAACATTTACTCGCAGCGCTGGAACGCTCTTTTTCGCGACTTGATCAATCCAATCAATCACAGGCCAATGAGCAATTACATGAGGCCCTAACCCCGCGTGAACGCGAGGTCCTTGAGGCAGTTGCCAAGGGCCTTAATCATCGAGAAATCGGTGAGGCACTTGGTATCAGCCCCAGGACTGTCGAGGTCCATAAGGCTCGAATCATGGCCAAATTTGATGTGAAAAGTGTTGCGGAACTTTTAAGGCTTGTATTGCGGGGGGATCGCCCCAAACAGCGAGCCAGCTAAGCAATAAAAACTCGCGCCCTGACTTTTTTTGACGCACACAGATTTCCTGGATAGCACCTACGCCTACCAATAGCACCACCTCCTACTCTAATAGCACCGCCCCCCGTACTTTAGGGGGCTTGCGACATTACAAGCAATCAGCGATCATCCGCATCGAGTGTGCGTTCACCTTCAATGTTGAAGGTCAATAACGTTCAAATGGCTTGACCGTGCGCTGATGCGCGGATCAGTCGACAAGAACGTATGCTCATGGGAAAAACACTGTCAGTGCGGAATTCGGAGCCTATTTGGCTCTGCAAGGAGCTATCTTGCAACAAGACCGCACAAAACATTTCACGTCGGTAGACGCTTTATTTTTGCTTTTTTTACTATCGGCCCTAATTGGTGTTGCCCTCATTGGTCACCTCGCCTACAGAGAGGGTCTTAAAACCGAGGCTGCAAAGGCTAATGCAGCGATACTTAAGGACTGGTTCGACCAACTCGATGCCTTATCTGCCAAAGGTCAGCAAAGCCAATTAGAGGCCTGTCGTGACGACGGTGAAAAAACTTGGGAGGGATGTCAGGCGGCACTCTTGGGTGAGCAAGGCCCGTTGAAGTCGGCGAAAAATCCTTTTGATGCAAATCAGGCTGTGATCGGGCAAAAGTGCGACCGGACCGACCTCAATACACGAGGCTTAGTCGTGATTGAAAAAGGAACTCCTGCCCCTCCGGGAGCCCCGCCTGCGATCAGCTTTGGGCCCATGGAAACCGGCGAAAAACTCTCTAAAGACCTGCCGCTTCGCATCATGGTCTGCGATAAGGGCGCTTATGCGTTAAAGGTCGCAGAGGTTAAACTGTGAGCGAGGCAACAGGGGGCGCTATCCATCACCGGCACCGAGCACCACCCGATTGGGGAACGGTTCCACTAAGGCACTGGCTCTATCGATGGCTACTTGATGCTGAAACCGATGGTAATCACCAGGCTGCTGTTGATCGTTTCATCGCATTTTTAATTGTTGCAAACCTTGCCGCTCTTGTTTTTGAGCACGTTCCTGCGATCTACGGCCCCTACAAAGATTGGTTTCACTGGTTTGACATCGCTTCGGTTGCGATCTTCACTGTTGAATACCTTGCCCGCTTTTATTTAGCACCGGAAGACGCAGAGTTTGCTAAGCAAAAGAATCCACGCTTAAGCTATGTTTCCAGCCCCTTCGCACTGATCGATTTAGCGGCGATTCTTCCTTTTTATCTTGCTGCCTTCGTCAACATCGATTTACGAATGCTCCGAGCACTTCGATTGCTTCGAATTCTAAAACTTTTCCGAGTACTCATCCCAGCCGTTAAAGAATTTCAATTATTAAATCAAGGTCGAAGTTTCAGGCAAAAAGTCCATGCACTGGTTTGGCCCGGCGAATTCGGTGGGCGCCTCCATGATTATTTTGATACCTTCATCATGGTATGGGTCGTCGTTTCGGTCACCGCCGTTGTTCTCGAGTCTGTTGCGTCGATTCACTACATACTTAATCTTGAATTCATCATTCTCGACACGATTGCTGTTGGCGTATTCACGCTCGAATATTTAATGCGTGTTTATTCGGTTGTCGAAACCAAGGGATTTCGGCATCCAATCGCAGGACGACTTCGTTACGCAAAAACCGGCAATGCAATTGTCGATTTACTAGCAGTTTTGCCATTCTTTTTAGAGGCTTTTCTCCATCACCTGTTTGATCTTCGATTCTTGCGAGTTTTTCGTTTATTGCGATTACTTAAACTCACAAAGTACACGGGTGCAACCTCAACACTCGTGATCGTCGTCAAACGCGAATGGCCAGTGATGGCAGCAGCAACATTCATTATGCTGCTGCTTGTGGTGCTCACCGCGAGTCTTGGCTATCTCTTTGAACATGATGCGCAACCAGATAAGTTTGAGAATATTCCGGCATCGATTTACTGGGCTGTGATTACGCTTGCTTCTGTCGGTTATGGCGATATTTCGCCGGTTACGCCGATTGGTCGAATCATGACGATTGTTCTTGCCCTACTTGGCATTGGTATTTTCGCGATCCCTGCAGCGCTCTTGTCATCTGCCTTCAGCGACCAGCTTCGTATTGAGCGGGAAACGCTAGCGAATGAACTCTACGCCATGATGGCCGATGGCCATATCTCGACCGATGAGCAAGAAACAATCGACCGTGAAGCGAAGCGCTTGCACCTAAGTCGCGATGAAGTGAATCGATTAATTGAAAAGGCCAGACGGGAACGCGAGCTCAAGGATGACCACACTGGATTGACCATTACCAAGCTTGTTGAGCGACCTGATATCGCGATTGAGCGTTACCGAGAGCTTGTCGGTCAGATGCGCCAGATTGCACTTATGGTTGACAAACCGACCATGGACAAACTCGTCGATGATCCTGATCGCACGACTGCCTTTGAACGCAGGATTTGGCGATCGCTGCGTGACGATATCAAAAACTAGTGGGTCTTTTCGCCCTTAAATTTCTACCTTGCTCCCAAGCTCAACCACCGAGCCCATCGGTAATTTGAGAAAATCTGCAGCACCGCTTGCATTGAGATGCATTTGCGCGAAGAGCTTTTCTCGCCATTGCGACATGGCACCTCCAATTGTGGGAATCACGATGTCCCGTGACAAAAAATAACTTGTCAGCATAGGGTCCATTGGTACGCCGTGTAATCGCATTGCCTCGAGCGCTGCCGGAAGATTTGGATCGTTCTTGAATCCATAATTTACCAACACCTCCCAGGACTCATTACCTAAAGCGCGAATCTCAAGCCTTGACTGGTCCTCAATCCAGGGAAGCTCATGATTGCGAACGGTGACAAAAAGATTAAATTGGTGCAGTACCTTGTTGTGCTTCAAATTATGTAGAAGTGCATTAGGAACGATGCCGATCTGACTGGTCAGAAAAACAGCAATGCCCTCAACCCTTGTTGGCGGACTAATGTGAATTGATTCAAGAAACAATCCAAGACTGATCGAATGATCACGAAGCGCATCATTCAATAGGCTTCGCCCGTCGTACCAGGTGCGCATCAACAAATACACTGCTGCGCCAATCGCTAAAGGAAACCATCCACCTTCTAGAAACTTGAGCAGGTTTGAAGCGAAAAACAACAAATCGACAACGAAAAAGAAGCTCGTCGCCGTCACGCACAATAGCCAGGAGTAATGCCAGCCGAATCGAATCACAAAGAATGTGAGTACGGTGGTGATCAGCATGTCAAGCGTTACCGCAATACCATAAGCTGCCGCAAGGTTTGAAGAAGACTTAAATAGTCCAACGGCAAGGACAATGGCGCAAAACAAGCTCCAATTAACAAAGGGAATGTAAATCTGCCCCGTATCTCGCTCACTCGTGTGGATCACCTGCATGCGTGGCAGATAGCCGAGCTGTATCACTTGTTTGGTAACGCTGAATGCGCCCGAAATCAGCGCTTGCGAGGCAATTACGGTGGCTACCGTGGCTAGGATGACGAGGGGCAGCAGCAACCACGAAGGCGCAAGCGAGAAAAAGGGATTCTTCACCGCCTCAGGATTACTCAGTAAGACTGCACCCTGACCCAAATAATTGAGGACAAGGGCAGGCATAACCAGTGCAAACCAAGCAAGTCGAATCGGCTTGCGGCCAAAGTGCCCCATGTCTGCGTAAAGCGCTTCTCCGCCAGTCACACAAAGCACCACTGCACCCAATAAAATAAAACTCAGGCCCGGATTTGTAAGTACAAAAACAATAGCGTAATACGGACTGATTGCCAGCAGAATCTCTGGCGTATCGGCAATATGGTAAATACCCAAGGCTGCAATAACAACAAACCACACGAAGGTGATTGGCCCAAAAAAACGACCAATACCTGCGGTCCCTCGACGCTGAAGCGCAAAAAGTGCAAGCAATATAATCAGGGTGCTTGGTAGCACCGCTTGGGTAAGCGCAGGTGAAATCAGTTCCAGACCTTCAACAGCCGAGAGAACCGAGATGGCCGGCGTTATCACGCCATCGCCATAAAAAAGGCAGGTTCCAAAAATGCCAATCAGAAACAAGAAGCGTTTCAAGCCAGGCCGATCACCGACCGACTCACTGGCGAGTGCCAGCATCGCTACAAGTCCACCCTCCCCACGATTATCTGCACGCAAGACAAGACTGACGTACTTTAGGGAAACAATGACCGTCAGTGTCCAGACAAGTAGCGAAAGAACGCCAAAAATATTGGCCCGACTTAGTTCAAGATGTCCTGCGCCGAAGATTTCCTTCATCGCATAAAGCACACTTGTTCCAATATCGCCGTAAACAACCCCCAGCGCTGCGAGCGTGAGGCTAGCTAGCTTGGTATGAGACCCTTGAGGAGACGTTGCGTTCATGCTGCGGTGCAGTACTTTGCCCCGGTTGCCCACCTGGGTCAAGCCCTTACGGTATGATTGAAAGGCGATGCTTGTCGTCTCTTGCGGGCTGTCCTAAAAATAGACAATGACGGTTTTTAGATCCCGCCAAGCTGTGCGAAAATATCGAGCTTTCCGATAACCACCGAGGATCCAAGGAGAACAAGGGTGAACAAGGGCGAACTTATCGAGATCATTGCGCAAGAAGCCGACCTGAGCAAAGCTGCAGCGGGGCGCGCCCTCGAAGCGATCCTGAGCAATATCGTTAAAACGGTGGCCAAGAAGCAAGATGTACAAATTACTGGATTCGGGTCGTTTAAAGCAGTGAAGCGGCCAGCGCGTACAGGGCGCAATCCTTCGACGGGCGTAGCAATCAAGATCGCAGCAACAACTGTGCCGCGATTTACGGCAGGCACAGCATTTAAGGCAGCTGTAGCAAAAAAGAAGGCCTAAAAAAGGGGCCCGATAAAGGGCCTCGAGTCTTAAGGCAATCCATGTTTTCCGGCCGTTGTTTTCCGGCCATTGTTTTCCGGCTATTGTTTTCTGGCCATTGTACGGTGGCACTCGAAAGCGCCACGCTAAAGCCCAGGGCTGACGGACTCAGTTATGCCTTTTTCAACAGTCCAAGTGCTTCGATCAGCTTTCTTTCCGCTTCAAGCGTTTGCTTGGCCCAGGAAAGATAATCCTCACTATTTTTATACCAATACTCCTGATCAAGGGTATCGAGCATCTTCATGTGTTCTGGATCATCAAGCGCCTTGCGAAATGCATCATGCAGGTGCTTTTGAATGCGGGCATCCATGCCCTTTGGCGCGACAATGCCATAGGGAGAATTTGACACTATCCCGTAGCCCAACTCTTTGGCGGTTGGTGCATAGGCCCAGCGTTTGGTCCGACGTTCGCCAAAGGTCATCAGCAAGCGCATCTTTCCCGCATCAACATTAGGCCCCCAGCCTGTTGCATCTGATAGTGCGTCGGTATGACCGCCAAGTAATGCCAGTGTATTTTCTGAGTTTCCCTTGAACGGAACATGGAGAAACCTGGCACCAGTGCGCATACCCAGTTCCTCAATCACCAAATGCGGGGTGGTGCCCGTACCCGTGTTACCCACCGACAGTTTCTCAGGATTTGCCTTAGCAAAGTCGACCATTTCCTGGATTGTTTTGAATCTTGAATCAGCGCGAACCGTGATTCCAAAGGTATAACCGGTCAGGCCAATGATATAAGTAAAATCACGAATTGGGTCCCATGACACAGCTTGCATGTGTGGAATCCGAAACGCACTCATTGGAAGTTGTGCAAGTGTGTAGCCATCGGGTTTCGCGGTTGCAGCCATTGTCGATGGTCCCAGCATGCCGCCTGCCCCGGGCTTGTTTTCAACCACAATTGTCTGCCCAAGATATTTACCAGCAATTTCGGCAAACTTTCTCAAATGCCGATCAGTCGATCCTCCAGGAGGCCATGGAACGATTAAGTTAACGGGCTTTGTAGGATATGCGGGGGCCGCCCCAGTTTGCGCCTGAACCATGCCGGCACCCAAAGCCATGGCGCCCGCCGAAATACTTGCGGTGCTCAGGACAAGCCCAGTGTTTAAGGCCTGACCAAGTATTTGTCTTCTCGATTGCTTAAACTGATGACCTTGAATCACAGGCGTATGCTTCATGACGATTACCTCTCCATCATTAAATTATGAATAAATTATATAGATTTATACGTTATTTAATATGTTATTAGATTTTTAATATGCAACCGTTAATATTTATATTACGAATGCTCGACGAGCATCGCTGCAACCGCCGATGCCATCACCTGACAGCCTAACACCAGATCATCCTTATGACTATCCTCCGCAAAGTCGTGACTAATGCCATTAATGGACGGAATAAATAGCATAGCGCTCGGCATCAATGAAGCCATGATGCCGGCATCATGGAAGGCACCACTTGGCAGGTGCATCCAGGAATCGGGCGCATGAGCCTGAGCGGCTTGTTCTAAATACTGATAGAGCGATGCGCTCATGCGGCTAGGCTTAATCGGCGATCGCGCCTCTACAAGCTCAATATCGACACTCGAGGCTTTTATCATTACCTCTCTCACCTGCTGGGCAAGCGATGTAAAAAGCTCAAGTTGAGATTCCTCGGCATCTCGAAACTGCAGGTCAAGCTCAGCATAGCCTGGGATGATGGATGTTGCGTTAGGTATAAGCTTTACCCGCCCCATTGTCCAAACGCTTCGCGCCGCAGCCTCTGCGGCAAAGCGCTGATTAATCCGATAAGCAAACTCATAAAGTGCTGTCGACGCGTCCCTGCGCATGGACATCATGGTCGTACCTGCGTGGTTCTGCTGTCCCCTAAAGATTGCCTTCAGGCCGCGCACACCAACAATATCGGTCACAATACCGAGCCGCTTTGCTTGTGCTTCAAGCGTTGGACCCTGTTCGATATGCGCTTCCAAAAACCCGAGATAACGCTTCGGATCAAGTTGCTCACGTGGTGTATCCGATAGGCCTGCAAGCTTTATCGCATCAATAAGCCTGATGCCGTCCTTATCAACTGCGTCTTGTTCGGCTTGATGATCGAGCGTCCCGCAAAGCGATCGACTCCCAAGACAACCGAGAAATCGCGACTCTTCGTCCTGCAGTGCAACGATGTCGACGGCAAGATGGCGATGCGCCGGAGACTCTGAAAGAGTTCTTGCGACTTCAAGTGCATAGATGACACCCATGGCACCGTCGAGCCATCCACCGGTAGGTTGGGAATCGGCGTGAGATCCAATGAGGATAGCCTTACCTGGATTACGCGAATAGCCCAGCACATTACCAACCCCATCGATCACACTTCTCAGGCCAGCCTGTTTAAACTGCTCACGCAACCAATGCCGAGCTTGAATGTCTGCCTCACTAAATGCTGGCCTGACAACACCCGATGCCTGTTCACCAAAGCGACGGAGTTGATCTAAATCCTCTAGCAATCTGGCAGCATTAATCGTTGGCATCTTGGGCTGCCGGTTTCGCAGATTCGGACCTATGATGCTGATAGCTGATAACCTCCGCCTGCGCTGCTCTCCACGCGGTAAAGCCACCATCCATATGAGCGATCTTCGTCATGCCCATATCTTGCAAGGTTTTTGCGGCTAATGCACTTCGCCAGCCACCGCCACAGAACAATACAAATTCTTTGTCTTCATCGGCAAAGATCGATTTGAAATATGGCGACTCCGGATCTACCCAAAACTCAAGCATCCCGCGAGGTGCGTGTAATGCGCCCGGAATGCTTCCCTCTCGTTCCAGCTCGCGCACATCCCGGATATCCACGAGTTGTAGCGATATATCGGGACGATCCCGAGATCGACGCTCGATAATTTGATCAACGCTATAAGTTATAACTTCTAAGAGTGCATCGTCGACGAGCCTGCGAAAACCTCGGGTGATTGGCATTCTGTGAATCTCCGTATCAGTCAGTCTTTAAAATGCTTGCAAGTCGAAGCGAGTCAGAAGGCCATTAAAGGATTGGCCAAGTATGACCAGTCTTAATCGCCATAGAGCATCGAAAATCCGCAACAGCGCAGACGTTACAAGAAAACCTGTCGATCGGTCTTGGATTAAATCCTAACTTTGATGCTTCATCAACCGAATCGACGGTTTCCGAACCCGCAGACTAGACAGTTGTTTGGCGCTGTGCTTATCTCCGGACTTGCTGTCAATTCGCATTCAAGGAGAAAGTATGAGCGAGAAAAATAATCTGAGACAGATCAGTGATCACTGCGACCTACAAGCAAACCCAAAGGTCGAGCAAGAGGAAAGCGCACGTCGCTCAGTTCTTAAGGGCGGAGCCGCGATCGCCGCAAGCGGCCTCGGCGGATTTCCCTTTATCAGCCGTTCTCAGTCAAATGTAATCAAGATCGGTCACCTCACGCCGAGGACAGGCTTTCTAGGCACTTTGGGTGAATATGCGGTTCAAGCCGCCGACCTTGCCATTGAAGAAATTAATGCTAAAGGCGGCATCCTAGGGCGGAAAGTAGAATTGATCAAAGAAGATTCTGTCAACCCGCAAACTGCGTCGACCAAGGCAGAGCGCCTCATTGAGCGCGATAAAGTAGCCTGTATCGTAGGAGAGATCTCTTCAGCATCAGCACTCACGATTGCCCAGGTTGCCCAACGAACTAAAAACCTCTTTATCAACACTGGCGCAAACTCTGACGCACTCAGGGGCTCAAACTGCAACAAATTCATGTTTCACGTTGAGAGCCAAAACTCAATGTACGTGAAAACGGTCGGGCGCTCTTTGCTCGCTCAAAACCGTGTCAAGGGAAAGCGCTGGTATTCCTTGACGGCTGACTATGCTTTTGGGCATGACCTGCTTAAAGTGGCGAGGCGATTCATGGAAGCCAATGGTGGGCAGTTTGCCGCCGACGAATTGGTGCCTACTGATGCGGCCGACTTTTCAGCCTACTTGCTCAAGATTCGAGCGGCAAAGCCTGATTTGGTTATTTCAAATCTCGCCGGCGTTCAAATTACAAATTTTCTAAAACAGTATGCAGAATTTGGTCTTGATTTTCCCGTTGCGGGCTTTGGTTTCGATACCGCCGTTGCCTGGGGCGCTGGTCAGGGTAATTTTTTCGGTACCTGGCCACTGGTTTGGCATCACTTGATCAACACGCCGGGTTCAAAGGCTTTTGTGCAGGCATTCACCAAAAAATACGGCAAACCTCCTGAGAACCAAGCCTGGGGTGACTACATCAGCATGCATATTCTTGCAAAAACGATGAACGACATTAAATCGACGGAGGCACCTCAGATCATTAGCCACTGGGAGAAAGGTGCCAAGTTTGATGTGCTCAAGACCCGCGAGGGTTACTTCAGGGCCTATGACCATCAACTGATGCATGAGATGTATGCGGTTGAAGCCTTAAAGGCCAAGGACCTTAAGAACAAGTGGGATATCTACAAACCAAGCGATCCGGTACCTGCAGCCAACGAGAGCCTTGAGGTGATTGCAGCAACCAAGGAGGAAAACACCTGCAATATGCCGGCTTGATCGCCCTCGATTTTGGGGAATCGATCGGATACACCTCGAAAGACTGCTCAACCGAGTAAGTCTGCGATCGTGCACCCTCTTCAGCACTGGGAGGCTTTGACTAGGAAGTCAAAGCCTCTATGGTGATTGGATGCAGCATTTTCAGTGCGCAACCGCTCATATCACTTGATTTTAGAACGCTTAAACCCTCAAAATCATGTCAAGCATCATCTTGCAGCAATTGCTCAATGGCCTACTGGACGGGGTTTATTACCTGCTGATAGCACTGGGTTTATCGCTGATTTTTTCGCTTGGCGGTATCGTTAACCTCGCCCACGGTGCTTTCTACGCCATCGGCGCCTACTTAACAACTTTGATCGCGCCACAATTAGGCTATGGCGGCGCACTGATTCTCTCTCCGATCGCAGTAGGCATATTGGGAATATTTTTAGAGCGATACTTTTTTCGTCGCTTTTATCGGTCAGACCCAATTCTGTCCCTGCTGTTGACGTTCGGCCTCGCAATGGTTTGCGAGCAAGCCCTGAGAATGATTTTTGGCGCGGCGCCGCTGTCATTTGCAATCCCCGATGGCTTGCGCGGACAAGTCTTTCTCGGTGACTTTATTTATTCAAAGTTTCGCTCTGCACTGCTTCTTATCGCCATCTTGTGCGTAACTGCGCTGTGGTTTCTCTTAAACCGCACTGCATTTGGCCGCGTCGTTCGAGCTGGCGTTCAAAACCCTGACATGGTTGGCGCACTAGGCATCTCGTTACAACCTTACCTCACCGCAGTTGCCGCGCTTGGCATAGGCCTTGCCGGCCTGGCGGGCGTGCTACTCGCACCGATCTATTCGATTCATCCTGCCATGGGCCAGGAGATTCTCACGCCAGCCTTCGTTGTCGTCGTGATAGGCGGATTGGGCTCATTTTGGGGCGTTATATTCGCAGCCCTGTTAGTCGGCGTCGTAAAGGGCATAACAGTTGCACTGGGGTACGGGCAGGCCTCGACTGCGGTGATCTATTTACTGATGTTGCTGGTTCTTTTGTTCAGACCGCGAGGTTTGTTTGGCGAGCGCATTATGCGCTTCGAATAAAAGGTGCAAAGTTCTCATGCCGATTAGCCGCTCTGCCCTTTGGATAGGCTCTATAGCGCTCTTACTTCTGCCTTCATTGATGGCAGTACTTGGCCTCGGGATCAGCTCGGCCACTGAAGTCG
>JALQWJ010000280.1 GCA_023258775.1 Burkholderiaceae bacterium
TTTGGTCTCAACAGTCACCACCGGCTCTTCGATTTTTGGATACTCGCGAACCGGAAGGCGATCGTAGGAAACAATCCCAAGTAACAGGACCAAGAGCGAAAGCACGGTTGCGAAAACCGGCCGTCTGATACAAAGCTCAGGCAAATTCACTTGCTTCCTCGTGCCTCAGCAAGGCTGCGCAATTCCTGGCCGTCACGCATGAGGCGTTGCTGGCCCGCCACCACAACCTGATCGCCGCCTCGAAGCTCGCCGATCACCTCAACAAGCCCATCCTGACGCAAGCCGGTTTGAATCTTTACCCGCTTTGCTTTGCCATCGAGCGCGAGCCAGACGTAAAGATCGTTACCAATCGGGGTAATTGCTTCCTCGGGGACCATGACAGCCCCTTTGCGTTCGCCAAGCACAAGCGCCGCGCGGGCGAACATCCCGCTCCGAAGGGTGCCTCCCGGATTGGCCATTGATCCTCGTACCAGCACAAATCGACCGTTGGCATCGACCTGAACATCGGTAGCCTCAACCTGTGCTTTAAACGTCTTTTCTGGAAATGCATCGATTTGCACTTGAATCGACTGCCCTTTTTTAAGCCGACCGATATAGCGCTCCGGCAATCGCAGATCAACCTTAAGACTCGCAACATCCTCGAGCAAGACCAAGTCAGTTCCTTCTTTGACATAGTCGCCAACACTCACATTACGCAGACCCAACTGGCCGGAGAAAGGAGCCCGGATGACGGTTCGGTCCAGTCTTGCTTTGGCGAGCTGAAACTTGGCCTCAAGCACACGCAAATTCGCAGCGGCTTGGTCGAGCGCACTTTCACTGACGAATTTGCGTTGGGCCAGATCCTTGCTGCGATCGTAATTCGTCTGCCCGAGCGCAAGCTCTGCTTTGGCTTGAGCAAGCTCGGCTTCCTGCACGGCTGCGTCAAGTTTAAGCAGGGTGTTTCCCTTCATTGTGGTCTCGCCATCCCTAAATGCGAGGAAAGCAATCCTGCCAGCTACCTCAGATCGCAGCACCACGGTTTCATTTGCACGCAAAGTACCGACGGCGCTCGCAACATCGGAGAGATCCTTGCTCAATGCGACCTGCATTTCTACGGCAGCCGGGCCCCTCGGTCCACCTTTGCCTGGCGGTGCATCGCCCTTGCCGCCTGCAGATTTGCCAGCTTCGGCAGCCTTTCCAGGCTCAGCACCTTTGCCGGCTCCGGATGCTTTCATAGACTCTGAGCCGCCACCGGGTGTGGCAGGCTGACCTGCTTCTGAGGCCTTTGCCCCATCCTCCTTGAACTTTCCAGCCGGCTTAGCGCCGACGACTACTTCAGTACTCAGATGGCGCTGAGCCTGCCAGCCGTACCACGCCAGACCAAGAATCGCTGCGCAAGAGATAAAGACAACAAGCGGTTTTTTCAGCATAGCGAAAGAGGCTAGCACAGCCCGACAATTTTCTTAGTAAGTAGGCGTATGTTCCCGCAAAAGTCGATGAGCTTTAGGATAAGCGGCGTTTCATTCCTTACCGAAGCGCTCAACGCCCTGATTGGCGAGCGCATCAGCCCTTGTATTGCCAGGATTACCTGCATGCCCTTTCACCCAATGCCAGCTTAGTTGGTGCTCTGATGCCAACTGATCAAGCAGCTCCCAAAGATCGCGGTTCTTGACGGGTTGTTTGCCTGCTGTCTGCCAACCACGAGCTTTCCAGGCTGGCAGCCATTGCTCAAGGCCTTTGATCAGGTATTGTGAATCGGTGTAAATACTTGCGCTTACTGGCCTTCTCAAGGCTTTTAGAGCCTCAATTGCTGCCGTCAACTCCATGCGGTTATTGGTGGTATTTGCCTGACCGCCAAACAATTCTTTGACTTGCTCCCCAAAACGCAGCACAACGCCCCACCCTCCGGGCCCAGGATTGCCTTTGCAAGCCCCATCGGTATAAATTTCAACTCGTTCCATAAACGCCTTTAGCCATCTCATTCGTCAACTTACTTGTTCAAACACTGGATTCATATTCTTGCGACCTGTGCGCGCCCGAACATGCCTTGGCGCTCGCCAGGGATAAGCCCAACCCAGCGCATCCCCTTGGACCGCTTCACGGCTCCAATCAAATAGCTCGCACCGCAAATCGGCCACCAACGATCGCCTGCTGATTCCATCCAAGCCCATCGCCTGAGCCATACATCCGTATCGCAAATTGGTCGATAACAGCCGAAACGCCCTCGGTCCATATCGAACTCAAGCAAACCCATCCAGTCCCTCAACCGGCCAAGTGCGAGCATGCGGCAATCCAATGGCAGGCAGTTACCAAACCAGGGACCGAGCGAAAACTCCCGTAAGCCCCACAAACTCCATGGGTTCAGACCAGCGATCACAAGCCTGCCCT
>JALQWJ010000281.1 GCA_023258775.1 Burkholderiaceae bacterium
GCACGCCAAGCGCTTATTGCCTTGAGGTCACAGGCCGATCCTGTGCTTGCAGAGCATATCGATTGGGCGCTGAATTGCTAACGCGCAATTTCGTTAACTCTCTAACTCGCTGACTCGTTCATGCGCTAACGCGCAAGCTGAATCCAAAAGGGTAGTGTTAGGGTCGAGACGAGCAGCGAGAGCGTGATTAACTGGGCCACATAAACGCCATCACCGCCCATACGCGATGCCAAAACATAAGAGGCGGGCGACGTTGGCAGGGCACAAAACATCACAACAAGTAAACCCGCCGTGCCGCCAAGCCCAAGCGCGTCGCACACCAATAAGGCGATTGCTGGCATCGCAATGAGTTTGATCGTGGTGAAGCAAAGCGCAAGCCATCGATCACCAACCAAGAGCCCTTGCTCAGACCGCGGCCAACGTAGGGCAGCGCCCACGCAAAGCAGGCCAAGCGGTAATGCGGCCTGTCCGAGCCTGCCAAGGCTGGTTTGAATCAAGCCGGGTAATGGCATCTCGAGTAATCGCCAGGCTAAACCACCTAAGGTGGCAATAATTAAGGGATTGCTTGCCAGTTCGCGCCAAAGATTCTGTTTGCCTTGTCTTGCCATTGGGTAGACCGCTGCCACATTCAAGCAAGGAATCAACACCGAAATCATGATTGAAAAGAGCGCCAAACCCTCTGCGCCACCCAATCGCTCTGCCAAGGCAAGACCAAGATAAGAGTTAAAGCGAAAGGCGGTTTGCACCCCGCTTGCAAAGCGTTTTGGCTGTGATTGAGGTATCCAGCGACAAGTCAGACCCAGCGCGACGGCACTAATTGCTGCCAGACCAGCATTGAGCATCATGGGCGCTGCAGACTGAATACTGCCTGGAGCCTTCACGATGGACAAAAACAAGAGGCAGGGAAACAGCAAGAAATAATTAAGTTTTTCAAGCATCACCCAGCCCTGCTCGGGCCAAGCTAAGCCTCGACGCAGCGCAAGGCCAGCAAGCATCAGTGCAAACTCTGGGCCGAGGAGTTCAAGCACAGCGCTGCGATCTGTGGGAGCATTGCAAACCATGCAGCTTGCAACAACGACACGTCAGGTTATGCATAAAGACCATGGCTTAGAGGCTTTTTGTGATGCCTTGTGGCTTGAAGACGGATTATCCCCTGCAACCCGGCTTGCCTATGGCCGCGATCTCAAGGCCTTTGCGCAGTTTTTGAGCGAATCGGGATGTTCCCGCCAACTCTTGGACGCGCGTGCTGAAGATTTGCTCGCCTACATCGCTGCTCGGCATCCGCAAAGCAAAGCAAGTTCGGCTAACCGCAGACTTTCTTGCATGCGCCGTTATTACGCCTGGTTGATGCAACGTGGACTCCGTGAAGACGATCCGAGCGCTGGGATTCGTTCGGCCAAACAAGGGCCTCGTTTTCCACATACGCTTTCCGAGGAGCAGGTTGAAGCGCTATTAAAGGCGCCAAATATTGATGAGACCCTCGGTCTACGCGATAAGGCCATGCTCGAAACGCTTTACGCGAGTGGTCTGAGGGTTAGTGAACTGGTTGGTTTGCGGGTTGCTGAACTATCGCTACGCGATGCCGTGCTTCGAGTGGTTGGCAAGGGTAACAAACAACGACTCGTTCCCATCGGTGAAGAGGCACTTTACTGGGTTGAGCAATGGCTTAGCCAGGGACGAGCGAGCTTGCTCGGCGCTAAGAGCTCCGATGTACTTTTCCCGACGGCCAAGGGCGAAGCGATGAGCAGGCAGCGATTCTGGGTGTTGATTAAGCAGTACGCGATCGCGGCAGGCATCGAGGCAGCCTTATCGCCACATGGCTTGCGTCATGCTTTTGCCACCCACTTACTCAACCATGGTGCAGACCTACGCGTGGTTCAATTGCTGCTCGGCCATGCTGATATCACGACCACTCAAATTTACACCCATGTTGCCCGCGAAAGACTTCGCCAGCTTCATGCCAAACACCATCCGCGTGCCTGACAAAGGCCTTCGATCAGCATGAGTGCATCCCGACATGTTTCAGAGACGCCTGCCACGCAGTGGTTGCGACGCCAAAAGCTTGCCTTTAGCGAACATCCTTATGATTATCTCGAGCACGGTGGTACGGCCGAGTCGGCAAGACAATTGCAAGTTGACGAACATCAAGTGGTCAAAACCCTGGTGATGCAAGACGAGCAAAAAAAGCCATTAATCGTGCTGATGCACGGTGATCGTAAGGTGTCGACCAAGCAATTAGCGAGGCAAATTGGACGAAAAAGCATTGAGCCTTGTGATGTGGAGGTCGCTCAGCGCCATTCAGGTTATCAAGTCGGTGGCACTTCACCATTCGGCTTGCGCAAAGCCATGCCCATTT
>JALQWJ010000282.1 GCA_023258775.1 Burkholderiaceae bacterium
TGGCTCGATTTGCGCGATCGCGATGGATTAAGGCTCGCAGATCTCATGGAGCAACGCGGTATGGATCCCGAAGCCTGCAGCAAAATTGCGCGGAAAGCTTCGGATGCCTGCGGATTTATTGAGGTTCACATTGAGCAAGGACCGGTACTGCTTGAAGCTGATTTGCCCCTCGGTGTGGTGACGTCGATCAACGGATCGTCTCGGTGGTTGCTTGAGTTTATTGGTACCGCCTCACACGCCGGCACAACCCCAATGTCAATGCGACAAGATGCTGCCTGCGGGGCTGCGGAGTTTGCACTTGTCGTTGAGTCTCGCTGCGCATCAGAGCCCGGACTTGTCGGCACCGTGGGTATGCTCGAGGTACCCAAAGGATCAATTAACGTCGTGCCGGGTCGTTGTCATTGTTCGCTTGACATTAGGGCTCCAGAAGATAAGCAACGAGATCGCGCTGTCGCCGACCTGTTTCAAGCGATCGAAGCGATTTGCGCAAGACGGGGACTTCGTTATGAGGCGAGGCAAGTTACGCTTGCTCATGCAGCACCCTCAGCGCCTTATTTGCAGGCGCAATGGGAAGAAGCGGTGAAGCGATGTGGTTTGCCGATTTTTCATTTGCCGAGCGGTGCTGGGCATGACGCCATGCGGATGGCAGCGCTGTTTCCCCAAGCAATGCTCTTTGTTCGATGTGGTAATGGTGGCATTAGTCACAACCCACTGGAAACAATCACCGATGATGATGCCCAACTAGCTTTTGATGCCTTTTGGTCATTTTTAGAAAATTTTTCACATGACTGAAGCCTCTCGCCTACGTCTCCAGGGCATCAGTAAGTCCTATGGGAGCTTACGTGCTAACGATAAGATCGATTTTGATCTGAAACCTGGAAGTATTCACGCTGTGCTTGGGGAGAATGGCGCAGGTAAGTCAACCTTAATGAAGTTGATTTTCGGCTTGCTTCAAGCCGATGAAGGCGACATGTTTTTTGATGGCAGAAGGGTAAGCTGGCAAAGCCCGGAGCAAGCGCGCGCAGCAGGTATTGCGATGGTGTTCCAACATTTCGCCTTATTTGAATCCTTAAGTGTTGCGGAAAATGTCTGGCTTGGTCTGGCAAAGACATGGACATTGCCTGCTGTGTCTGAAGCGCTTCGAGAGCTTGGGCAGCATTATGGGCTAGTGGTCGATCCAAACGCGATGGTTCATCGCCTAAGTGTTGGTGAGCGCCAAAGGGTGGAGATCGCGCGTGGTTTGCTTGCCAAGCCACGTGTGATGATTCTGGATGAACCAACCTCGGTCTTAGCCCCTCAGGCCGCGCGAGCCCTATTTACGATGCTACGCACCTTGGCCTCTGAGGGATGTAGCATCATTTATATCAGCCATAAGCTTCACGAAATCCGTGAGCTTTGCGATGAATGTACGGTTTTGCGGCATGGCAAAGTAACTGGAAGGGTTGATCCTCGTCAATGTAATGACGAACAACTCAGTGCATTGATGATCGGAAACGCGCCACCGCCCTTGGTCCGGGCTAGTCTCAGTTTGTCCGAAGTTATCCTGAAAGTAGAAAATTTCACGGTTCCAGCGCTTGATGATTCTAGTGAAAATTTGAACGATGTAAATCTTAGTTTGATGTCCGGTGAAATTCTTGGTATCGCTGGCGTTTCAGGTAACGGTCAGGGGCTATTGCTTGATGCACTTTCTGGCGAATGGTGCGATGACACAAGACGAGAGCGCCATGTGAAGGGAGCAATTCGATTTCAAGGTCGAGCGATCGAAGCATTCGGTGTAAAGCAGCGACGTCGATTGGGGATTATGGCGGTACCTGCTGAGCGTTTAGGCCGTGCAAGCGTGCCCGAGTTGAGCCTGGCTGACAATATGTTCCTGTTGGATCAAGGTAATGATTGGCGAATTGACCGCCCAAGACTTCGTCGCGCGGCCGCCAGTGTGATCGAAGCGCAATCGGTTAAAGCGCTCGGCCCGCAGGCGCTCGCTAGCGATCTGTCGGGGGGCAACCTGCAAAAGTTCATAATGGGAAGAGCCCTGCAGGCCGAGCCTCAAGTGTTATTGGTGAGTCAGCCCACCTGGGGTGTGGATGTTGGTGCCAGCGCGCAAATCCGACAGCAACTTCTTGCGCACCGGGACGCAGGTTCAGCTATTTTGGTGATTTCTGAAGAACTCGACGAACTGTTTCAAATCGCAGATCGTATCCAGGTTATGTATGCGGGAAAGCTTTCCCCAGCCATTGCCAGGCAGGATGCGAGCGTTGAGTTGATCGGTCAGTGGATGGGCGGGGCGTGGAGCGCTGACTCCCAATCAAGCGAGAATGTCTTGATGGGCGCTGCGGCGCTTGAATCTC
>JALQWJ010000283.1 GCA_023258775.1 Burkholderiaceae bacterium
ATCCAAACAATATAGCATCAGCCGATTCACACAGGGCAACCGTTGCTTGTGGCAAGGGATCCTTCGCCTGATCGAATCCTGCGCCGCCGACAGCAGCTGTTTCAAATTCGAGATCTAAGCCCGAAGGGCGCAGGCTTTGCAAGACCCGAACGCAATGTTCGGTGATTTCTGGGCCGATCCCGTCGCCGGGTAAGACAGCAATTTTCTTCGTCATGAAACATTCCTTGTGGCACGCAACCAAGGCTGAGCATGGTGCCGTTTAGCTTCGAATTCGCGGATGATCTCAGCGTGTCGGAGTGTGAGACCGATCTCGTCATAGCCATTGACTAAGCATTCTTTTCGGAAAGTATCAACTTCAAAACTCATCGACCGAGATCCATCAACAAATGTAACCGTCTGTGCAGGCAGATCGACCAATAACTCAAAACCCGGAAAAGCGGCCACCGCATGAAAAATCGCATCCACTTCCGGTTCAGGGAGCACGATGGGCAGAAGTCCGTTTTTAAAACAGTTATTATAAAAAATATCAGCAAATGATGGGGCGATGATCGCGCGAAAACCAAAATCCTCAAGCGCCCAGGGCGCGTGCTCTCGTGAAGACCCACAGCCGAAGTTCTTTCTCGCCACCAAGATCGATGCGCCTTTAAAGCGCATCTGGTTGAGACTGAAGTCAGGGTTTAAGGGTCGCTTGCTGTGATCCATGCCAGGTTCGCCATGATCAAGATAGCGCCACTCATCAAAGAGATTGGGCCCGAATCCCGATCGTTTGATTGATTTTAAAAATTGTTTGGGAATGATTGCATCGGTATCAACATTGGCACGATCTAAAGGAACCACCAAGCCGCGATGTACGCTGAGTGCTCTCATGCTTAGCCCATCCTTCGAATGTCAACAAAATGACCCATCACACCTGCAGCAGCTGCCATCGCTGGGCTTACCAAGTGCGTACGCCCTCCATTGCCTTGACGACCCTCAAAATTACGATTGGAGGTGGACGCACAGCGCTCGCCTGGTTCTAAGCGGTCTGCGTTCATTGCCAGGCACATCGAGCAACCGGGCTCACGCCACTCAAATCCTGCCTCTTTGAAAATCCGATCGAGCCCTTCAGCTTCTGCAAGGCGCTTTACTAGGCCTGAACCGGGGACCACCATGGCAAGCTTAACGTTGGAGGCTTTTCGCTTACCCCTGACAACAGAAGCGGCGATCCGAAGATCTTCGATTCTAGAATTTGTACAAGAGCCGATGAAGACCTTATCCACGGTGATATCTTGTATCGCCGTATTTGGCTGCAATCCCATGTATTGCAAGGCACGTTCCATGCCTTCTCGACGCACCGCATCCTTTTCCTTGTCCGGATCGGGCACACGGCCATCGACTGCAACCACCATTTCGGGTGAGGTTCCCCAAGTCACCTGGGGCGCAATGTGCGCTGCATCGAGGCGGACAACATGATCGAAGTGCGCAGCGTCATCGCTTTTAAGACTTCGCCAGTGGCTGACTGCACGATCCCAATCCTCAGCCTTAGGTGCCATGGGGCGTTGTTGCAGGTATTGAATCGTTGTATCGTCGACCGCGACCATACCCGATCTTGCACCGGCTTCGATCGCCATATTGCAAAGCGTCATCCGACCTTCCATGCTCAGCGATCGAACCGCAGAGCCAGCAAATTCAATCGCATAACCAGTACCGCCCGCCGTACCGATTCGACCGATGATGGCAAGCACCATATCTTTAGCGGTCACCCCACGCTGAAAATTGCCCTCCACCTGCACAAGCATGTTCTTCATCTTTTTGGCGACCAGACACTGGGTCGCCATCACATGCTCAACCTCAGAAGTTCCAATACCAAAGGCGAGGCAGGCAAACGCGCCGTGGGTGCTGGTGTGCGAGTCGCCACACACCACCGTCATCCCAGGCAGTGTCGCGCCCTGCTCTGGTCCGATCACATGCACAATGCCCTGACGCTGATCAAGAAACGGGAAATACACTGGCACCTTGAATGCAGCAATGTTTTGATCAAGTGTGACCACTTGTTCACGTGAAATCGGATCATCGATACCGTCAAGCCCACGTTCCCAACCTGTGGTCGGCGTATTGTGGTCGGCGGTCGCAACAATCGATTCGGCGCGCCATAAAGGTCGATTCGCCATACGCAGGCCTTCAAAAGCCTGCGGGCTAGTCACTTCATGCACCAAATGACGATCAATGTAGAGCAAGGCCGTACCATCGGATTCGGTACGCACCACATGCTCATCCCAAAGCTTGTCGTAAAGCGTTCTCGCTTGAGCAGCCATCAGAAAAATCCCCTGTAAATCAGGGGGTTGATTATGCCATGCGGGTGCC
>JALQWJ010000284.1 GCA_023258775.1 Burkholderiaceae bacterium
GGCAAGGTAAGAGGTTTCGGGCGTTCTTAAGAAACCAAAACCGTCAGGGAGGATTTCAAGCACACCATCGCCAAAAATCGATTCACCGAGTTTTGCCTTGCGCTTGAGAATGGCAAACATCAGCTCTTGTTTGCGCATGCGGTTGGCGTTCTCGATCTCGAGGCCTTGAGCCATCTCGATCAGTTGCGAAATATGCAGTGCCTTCAGGTCGGATAAATGCATGGAGTTCAATCAAAAAAGCTGTCGCATGGCGCAAAAGGCTTATTTCCCAGGGGAGCGACAAGCGTGGGGTGGGTTTAGGTTCGAACGCCGATGATTACTGCCACCTGAACGTTGCGGACCCGCCATCGCTTCAGCGAGGCTGGAGCGGCTTCGAGCTAACGGGAACGTGGATCATGGAAGACCCTCTAACAAACGCTCGCGTTATCAAACGCAGTCGAACTATAAACCCAAGCAGCGCAAAGGGCAATTCGCAGTGCAATATCGTGGTCTCCAAACAAAGCAGGTTCGAACTAACGCCAGTCACGTTTAGCAAACTAAAGCTATCCTCGTTGAGCAAAGTAAAGTCAGTCTCGTTGAGCAAACTAAAGCCAACCTCGTTGAGCAAATGAGAGGCATTCCTTGGCCCCAACGATCATATGGTCAAGCACACGGATATCAATTGTTTGGAGCGCTCGACAAATCGCTTCGGTGAGCGTACGGTCGGCTTGACTTGCTTCGAGTGTTCCGGATGGGTGGTTATGGGCAAGGATGACAGCAACGGCATTGAGCTCAAGGGCGCGCCGTGCAATTTCGCGCGGGTAGACCGCGGTTTGGTTAACCGTACCTTGAAATAGCGTTTCTGCTTGAATCAATTGAAACTGCGCATTGAGAAAAAGCACGGCAAAACATTCCACGTTGCGGTCACTGAGCCAGATCCGGAGAAAGTGGTCGAGTTCGCGGGGACTGCGAAAGGCATTGGCATGCTTTAAGTCTTCTGCCATGGCGCGTCGGATCAACTCACGAGCCGCCTGTAAACTTGGCGGTGCACTTCTTAGTAGCGCCCTTAAGGAACCGGCAGCTTCGAGTTGTTTGGCTGCACGTTGCAGATGTCGCCGCTTGTTGCCGAGGCTTGGCACGCGACTGCCGACACCGTGCAGACTGAGAGCAATTAGCTCGAGGTCGCTCAAACCGAGGGCATGATCATATTGAGGCTCGCAGGCTTGAACAATGTGAGTTGTCATGACATAAACTCCTTCTTGAAGCTTCGGCTACCAAGCGGTTTGGGCCGAACAGGATTAAAAGGGGAGAAGCAAATTGGCAGTGCAGCAGGATTCTTTTTTGACGCTCCACTATCGGATCAGTCTGGTCGATGCCGCAGAGCCTGTCATGAGCACCTTTGGGGACCGGCCCGCAACCATTCAAATGGGTGCAGGCCAACTCGCCCAGGCCCTTGAACAATGTCTGCTGGGCCTGGAAGAAGGCGATCGCAGACTTTTTCAACTCGCTGATGGTCAGGCCTTTGGGCCTCGTAATCCGCAGCTGTTGCAGCGGCTAAAACGCGCTTTAGTTGATGAACACAGTGATCGTTCTGATCCTGTCCTTCCTGGAGACCTCTTGGACTTCCCAAGGCCCGACGGAGGGCGTTATGCTGGGGTGGTCAAAGAAATCAACCAGGACTTCGCCTTGATCGATTTCAATCACCCTTTAGCTGGTCAGGCGATCGACTTTGAAGTGGAGCTCATCAGTGTCCTCTGAGCCCTTATCGAGTGCCTTTATGCCCCAAGACTTTGAAGTCCTGCTTGCACAACCTCGCGGCTTTTGTGCTGGTGTCGACCGCGCGATTGATATTGTTGAACGTGCACTTGAACAGTTTGGTGCACCCATTTATGTTCGCCATGAAATTGTGCACAACCGATTCGTGGTGGATGGACTTCGTGAACGTGGAGCAGTCTTTGTCGAGTCACTCGATGAAATACCCCAAGGGAGTACGGTCGTTTTTTCGGCCCACGGGGTCTCCAAGGCAGTCAGACTCGACGCCGAGCAGCGAGGATTGAAGGTTTTCGATGCGACCTGTCCGCTGGTGACCAAGGTCCATGTTGAAGTTTCGAAAATGCGTCGGGATAACTACGAAGTGATTATGATTGGCCATGCGGGGCACCCCGAGGTGGAAGGCACCATGGGGCAGGCAGATGCTGGTATTCATCTCGTCGAATCACTCGAAGATGTCCAGGGCTTAATTGTAGGTAACGAAGACCGTATCGCCTATGTGACGCAAACAACCTTGTCGGTTGATGACTGCGCCGAGATTGTGACGGCGCTCAGGCGACGTTTTCCAAACATTGCCGAACCCAAGA
>JALQWJ010000285.1 GCA_023258775.1 Burkholderiaceae bacterium
GGCCATGCATTTGCTCGTCATCGGGGTCAAAACCGTGTTGTCCGAGAGGCCCAGGCTTATATCGGTTTGGGGCAACCGAATAGCCAGGTGCTGCCAGACAAACAATATCTGGCACGCGTCGATGCGCCCCCAGTCCAAAGCGACTGGGCAGCATGGTTTTGGGCCAACATTGAAGATTAGCAACAGCTTTGAGTTCGGCAAGCAGGCTGACTTCGTCTGCGCCATTTAAATCCAATCCCGAAGTCGCTCCAAACCACTGCCACTGAGCCTGCGGAAACTTTGCTGTAATAACTTCTGCCTCAATCGTATTCACGATCGGTACAAAACGCATACCGTGATCGGCAGCAATCACAAAGCTTGTTCGCGCCAATAATCCAAGCCTTTGCAAACCTGACATGAGCAAGGCAATAGAGGCATCAACCTTAGCAATAGCCCGATTGACCTCATCACTATCTGGACCCTTTGCGTGACCCATTGAATCGACATCAGAAAAATAAATCGTAGCGAAATCTGCACGTTCCTCATCAGGTCGATCTAACCATTGCAGCAATTGTTCAATTCGGGTTTCGTGTGGCATCCCATGTTGATAGGGTAACCAGTGATCTGGTTGTTCGCCCTGGATACGAACATCGGAGCCAGGCCAAAACAAGGTGGCAGAACGCTTGCCCTGGCGCTTGAGGCTCAGCCAAATCGGTGTTGTCTCGCTCCACCAGAATGGATCCCGAATCACCTCGCTTGCACCAAGCCTGAAGCGCTGCGGATTCAAGGGGTCGCGCATGTTGTTGTTAACAATCCCGTGCTGACCAGGATGAACCCCGGTGACAAGACTTAAATGATTTGGAAAGGTAAGGCTTGGAAAGACCGGAACCATGCCTTTAACCTGTACGCCGCCTTGAGCGAGCGCTTGCAGTGTTGGCGCGTTTGCACGCGCAAGGTAATCGGCTCTGAAGCCATCGATGCCAATTAAGACGACCAGCGGTTTGGAAAGTGCCGAGGATTTCGCCTGGTGTGGGGCTTGTGCAAGCCTTTGCAGGGAAAGTTCTGATCCCTGCGCAGATTGTCTCGAAAGGACCTCCTGCGACGCTGTGACTGCTGGCAGGCTAGTGCCTACCAGCAAACAAAGTAAGGTGATAAACCACGTTGAAGCCGCATCCCGGTTCATGAAGATCGCCTTATCAAGCCTTTGAAACTTAAGCAGACCCGAAACTTGCCGCCTTTCCAAGACTCACACTGTAATTCTTTTCACTAACCGTGCTCACAAAATACCATTCGCCGCGAGCTTCATTCGCGGTAAAGATCATTTTTAAATAACCTCGGCGCGAGGGGTCCATCCAACGCAGATCATCAACAACGCCCTCAAAAATCCCTTTAATCTGCGCTGGGGGCAAGCTCAGATAAGCTTCGATGCCAGGTGAGCTGACACTTGATGTTGCAAATTCCTCACCAACCTTCATGCCTGCCATCGCTGGATTGGCTAAACCCATAAGGCTCAACTTGCTGTGCCAGGCATTGTGGGTGTCACCAGCCAGTGAGATAAGCTTTTTACCCAACTGAGCAGCCGCCCCGAGCAGACTCTCGCGAGCAACAATATAGCCATCCCAGGCGTCGAGGTTATAGCCTAGCTTTGGATTCGTTTTTGTATCCATGAGTGCAAGCTGCATGGGGGTTCGAAGCGCCGCTGGCGTTGCCTTAGCGCTAAGGTAGTCATTGACTGCTTTGGCACCAGCAGCCTGAGCTTCTGCGGACGTATTACTTGGATTGAGTGCCGCAAGCACCGAGGAGGGAAACTCCATGCGCGCCATCAGTACTTGCTGGCCTAAAACCTGCCAAGTTGCTTTGCTTGCAGCCATTTGGCTATTGAGCCAGTTTGCCTGTGTGCTGCCAAGCAGTTGCCTGGTTGGAGCGCTAAAGCTTGCTGTTGCGCTCGCTTGTTTGGCAGGCCCGCTCAATCCCGCCAGGTCTTCGATTGGAATCTGCTGATCGCGACCAACGAGTCTGGTGTCGAGCATATGTAGGCTCAACAAATTTCCAAAGTCAAAACTACGATAAATAATCGACCGATCAGCAGCACTGCGTATCGGCATCCATTCATGATACGCGGCAAGCGCTGCAGTCTTTCGAGCTGCCCAGGTGCCTTCTTTACTGGGATCGTGGTTTTCCGCACCATCTTTCCAGGCGTCGTTTGCGATTTCATGATCATCCCAAACAGCAATCATCGGCATTTTGGCGTGCAGCGTTTGCAAATCTGGATCGGACCGATATTGAGCATAACGCTTGCGGTAATCCGCAAGGCTTAATATTTCATTGACGGGATCAGAAACGCGAC
>JALQWJ010000286.1 GCA_023258775.1 Burkholderiaceae bacterium
CGATCCCGCCTGGGATCAGGACATAGGCATGAGAGGGTATTTCGATTTTTTAAAACGATGGGCGCCGGCTATTAATCCGAATGATTCGTTTGCAGCTTCAGGATTTAGCTATGCTCAAATCATTGTACAAATCTTAAAACAATGTGGCGATCATCTCACTCGTGAAAACCTGATGCGGCAAGCTAGTAATCTAAAAGGGTTTAGTTCCTCCATGATGCTTCCAGGTGTCACCGTCGATACCTCAAGCGACGATTACCTGCCGTTTCAAAAGTTGCGACTGCAGCAATTTGACGGTTCGAGTTACAAGTTAATCGGCGAGCTTATGGAGGTCTGAGTAGGGTTTCTGTGCGCTCAAACTTGTACGCTTTTCGTCTATAACGCTTTCGTTACCAAGGAGATGAAAATGTCGAGGAACTTGGCCATCGAAGTAAAGCGTCGGCAGTCACTTGTTCTGATAAGAAACGCTATTACATGTGGGGTTGCTGGACCACTATCTTTTGTAAAAGCTTATGGACAACCCTCTGCGACGGGTTGGCCGCAGCGGCGTATCACTTTAGTCATTCCTTTCCCTGCGGGTGCGGCAACTGACATTACTGGGCGAATCATCGCAAATAAACTGTCACAGATTTGGAATCAACCCGTGGTGGTAGAAAATCGAGGCGGTGGCAACGGCATACCTGCCGCTGAGATGGTTGCAAGAGCAAAACCAGATGGCTATACGATCTTGCTGACCTCGGCAATGACGCACGCTGTTAACCCCTCCTTGTATGACAAGCTACCGTACAGCCCGATTGAAGATTTTGAACCTGTTTCGCAGTTCGGTCGTCTTCCCTTTGTTGTCCTTGTCAAAGCCGATTCACCGGTTAAATCGTTATCGGATTTAACGGCTCTATTGCGCAGTGAGCCAGGAAAGCACAACTACGGTGCTGGCTCCTTACCAGCCAAAGTTGCTGCTGAAATGTATAAGCAACTAGCGGGACTTCAGGTCGTTGGCGTTTCCTATAAGAGCAATCCACAGGCATTTCCCGACTTGCTCTCGGGGCAACTGACTTTCATGGTGATCGATACCACCAATGGCCGTTTGCAAATTGACGCAGGGAAAATGCGCGGACTTGCTGTAACCACTACGGCACGCGAGCAGGCGATACCGCAAGTACCAACGACTATTGAGGCGGGTTTGGCTGAGTTTCAAATATGGACATGGACAGGTTTTTACCTCCCGAAAGGAACACCGCGCGATATCGTTCAGAAGTTAAATAGGGATATCGTGGCAGCTTGCGGGGACCCAGCGACGCTAGATAGATTCTATGCTCTAGGGGGGCCTCCCTCGCCATCCACCCCCGAGCAGTTTGGTGCGTTCACGCGCTCTGAGATCGATCGGTGGGGAAAAATCATCAGAGCGGCTCAGATAAGAATCGACTAGTCGATTCGATATACCTGCCGAAAATCCATTAATGAGCGGAGTTTTTGACCATGATCGAAACTAAAACGCCCCATCTGCAAGGTCCAAGGATTCGGGTTGAAGTAGCAGAAGCCTCAGGCTACAAGCACATTGCAGTCAAGCGATTAACGCCGGTCATCGGTGCTGAAATCGGTGGCATTAGTCTTGCAGATGGTCTTGATGAAGCACAGTTCAGGGAAGTTGCTCAAGCCTTTGCTGAGTTTCAAGTGATCTTCTTTAGGGACCAGATGCTCGACCCGGAGCAGCATCTTTCCTTTGGTCGGCTTTTTGGCGACTTACACATACATCCGGCTGCGCCACACGCGCCTGGACATCCGGCGCTAATGGTGATTCGTGCTGACGAAAACTCGCCGCGAGCCAATGGCGAAGTTTGGCACTCCGACGTGAGCTGCGATCAGCACCCACCTCTGGGGAGCATTCTGAATATTAAGGTTTGTCCCACCTACGGAGGTGATACGCTTTTTGCGAGCATGTATGCCGCATACGATGCGCTTTCTGATCGAATGAAAACCTATCTCGCTGGACTTCGAGCAATCCATGATGGTGAGCACGTTTATCGGGGTACTTATGCGAATTTAGGCGTTGCCGATAAACCAAGCTACCCACGCGCCGAACATCCCGTCGTACGCAGGCATCCTGTAACAGGACGTCCCGCACTCTTTGTGAATCGCGGTTTTACTCGGCATATTGTTGGCTTACCTAGTGACGAAGGTGATGCAGTACTTCGCTATCTTTTTGAGCATATTGAAAATCCGCTCTTTCAGTGCCGATTTCGTTGGCAACCCCATTCAGTAGCGTTTTGGGATAACCGATGTGTTCAGCATCGAGCCTTGTGGGATTACTGGCCGCAAACTCGCAGC
>JALQWJ010000287.1 GCA_023258775.1 Burkholderiaceae bacterium
ACAGCGCTGAAAGCCCAAAAGGTATAAAGTCCTTAGCGCAATTACTGGAACAAGCTCCCTGTGCCCTGGCAATTGGCGAGGTCCACACGCAATCGCAGCACCTGGCACAAATTGTCTATACCAGTGGTACCGAGTCCTCACCCAAGGGTGCAATGCTCAGTCATGAGGCAATACTTTCGCAGTATGTGAGCTGCGTGGTTGATGCGGAGGTGAGGGCAGAAGATAAGCTTTTGCATGCATTGCCGCTATACCACTGTGCGCAACTCGATGTCTTTTTTGGGCCATCGATTTACATTGGCGCACAAAATTTGATTGTTTCAAAACCCATCCCATCGCAGCTTATTGCCTTGATCGAAGAACACGAGATCAACAGTTTTTTTGCACCACCCACCGTGTGGATTGGCATGCTACGCGATCCAGGTTTCTCCTCAACACGCATGGCGAGTCTTCGCAAAGCCTATTACGGTGCGTCAATCATGCCGGTCGAGGTCTTGAAGGAACTCACCTCAAGGCTCCCACAGGTTCGCTTCTGGAATCTATACGGTCAAACCGAAATTGCACCGCTTGCAACGATGTTGCAACCCGAAGATCAGTTGCGCAAGGCTGGTTCCTGCGGAAAGCCTGTGTTGCATGTTGAAACCAGAGTGGTCGATGATGACATGCGCGACGTACCGCCTGGTGTTGTCGGCGAAATCGTTCATCGTTCCCCACATTTGATGATGGGCTATCTGGACGATCCGCAAAAAACCGCCGAGGCATTTATGGGGGCTTGGTTTCATAGCGGTGACCTGGCCACGATCGATGAAGAGGGCTACATCACCGTGGTTGATCGCAAAAAGGACATGATCAAGACCGGTGGTGAGAATGTGGCGAGTCGCGAAGTCGAGGAGATGATTTACCGGCTCAGTGAGGTGAGTGAAGTCGCCGTCATCGGCCTGCCCGATCCAAAATGGGTGGAGGCGGTAACGGCCTTTGTCGTGATCAAGACAGGTCATCAGCTTATGGAACAAGCAGTCATTGAGCACTGCAATCGTTATTTGGCGGGCTTTAAGTGTCCTAAGCGCGTGGTCTTTGTTGAGAGTCTTCCGAAAAATCCAAGCGGGAAAATTCTAAAACGTCAATTACGCGATCAAAGTCTATAGCCATCTTGGTGCATGCACGCCGTTTTGGTGATCATATGATCATCATCTTGGTGCGTGAAGCCACTGGATCGAGGTGATCGCCTTGCCAAGCTCGGACATACCACCTCTTTCTTGTGAAAAACACAAGGACTTCGTATTCATTTCCATCTTGGCATGAGGGTTGCATGGATGCATTGAGGCAAATAAGCCTTTTGCGCCATCAACTAATCAACCTCCTTGGAGTGAACTATGGATCGTAGACATTTCCTGCAGGGCAGCAGTGCCGTTGCGCTTAGCTGCAGCTCGATTTCGACCGCTTTCAGTCAAAGTAAAGAGCCCATTAAAGTGGGTATCTTGCATTCCCTGTCCGGCACGATGGCGATATCGGAGACGGCGCTCAAAGAGACTGCACTGATGACGATCGATCAGATCAATGCAAAGGGAGGTGTAACGGGTCGACCGCTTCAAGCGGTTGTGGTCGATCCTGCATCAAACTGGCCCCTGTTTGCTGAGCGGGCAAGACAGTTAATTTCCCAAGACAAGGTTGCAACGGTTTTTGGCTGCTGGACATCGGTGTCGCGCAAGTCAGTGCTTCCAGTGTTTAAAGAATTGAATAGTTTGCTTTTTTATCCGGTGCAATATGAGGGTGAAGAGCTTGAAAAAAATGTTGTCTATACCGGTGCAGCACCCAATCAACAAGCCATTCCTGCCACTGAGTACTTAATGAGCAAGGAAGGCGGCGCCGCCAAGCGATTTTTCCTACTCGGTACTGATTATGTATATCCGAGGACAACAAACAAAATACTGCGCGCCTTTTTGAAGAGTAAGGGTGTCAAAGAAAGCGATATCGAAGAGATTTACACACCATTTGGTCACAGCGACTACCAAACCATTGTTGCAAATGTTAAAAAGTTTTCAGCCGGTGGAAAAACCTGCGTGATATCAACGATCAACGGTGACTCGAACGTTCCATTTTATAAAGAGCTTGGTAACGCAGGGCTCAAAGCCAAAGATGTTCCTGTGGTTGCCTTTTCGGTCGGTGAAGAAGAGTTGCGTGGCGTCGATACCAAACCGCTGGTGGGCCATCTTGCTGCCTGGAATTATTTTATGTCCTTGAAAAATCCTGATAACGATGCCTTCATCAAGATGTATCGAGACTATGCGAAGGCTAAAAAACTCGCCAATGCCGATAAGGT
>JALQWJ010000288.1 GCA_023258775.1 Burkholderiaceae bacterium
ACAATCGTATGGCCTTGCTGATTAAGCTCTCCGATAAATCGCCAAAGACTTTGCCGCAATTCGACATCGACTCCGGCGGTTGGCTCATCGAGCACGATAACTGGGGGACGATGAACCAGTGCTTGTCCAACCAGCACACGGCGCTTCATGCCTCCGGACAAGGCTCGCATGTTTGCTGCGGCTTTGGCGGTCAAATCAAGATGATGAAGCAGCTCATCGATCCATCCATCATCGGCTTGAACACCGTAGTAGCCCGCTGTAAGTTCGAGGGTTTCGCGCACCGTAAAAAAAGGATCAAAGACAAGTTCCTGGGGCACCACGCCGAGCTGGCGACGCGCCCTCTCGGGCTGTGCAAGCACATCAACGCCCATGACCTCAACCGAACCTTCAGTAGGCTTGTTTAGGCCTGCGATGATCGAGATCAATGAGGTTTTTCCTGCACCATTTGGGCCAAGCAAGCCGAAGAACTCACCTTGCTCGACGCGGAGCGTCACGCCATCAAGCGCGCGTAACGCACCATAGGACTTTGCAATCGCTTTGAGTTGAATCGCCGGGTACGACTCGGGATCCGGAACACAAGCGCTCGCCATGCTAGAGGGCTGGAACCTGGCTTGTGCCCGAGGGGCTTTGTTGCGCCCAACTTTCCAAATGATTGCTCGAGGGCGCTTGGCCCGTCTCGGCAAACCATTGGGAAAGACCGTAAACCCTTGCCAGCTCGTGCAGATTTTTGGGCATTGCTTGCCAGCGAAGTTTGCTTCCACTGGCACTTGCTCGCCTTTGCAATTCGAGAAGAGCCGCCAAACCAGCAGAATCAAAGCGCTCAACAGCACCAAGGTCAACCACGATGTCAGCACCAGCGCCGACAGAGGATCGATCCAGTAGCGAAAGCATTTCCTCTAAAGCCTTTGGCATGACCGTCAAATCCCAAAGCGCAGGGAGCTTGAGGACTTGTTCGGCATCGATCACAGCTTTCGTGCTTCAAGTGCGCGGTTACGATCGGCCAATGTGGCAATCAAGCCGTCCAGACCTCGCGCATTGATTTCGGCTGCAAACTGATTCCTGTAGGTTTCCACCAGCCAAACGCCAGCAATGTTGATATCGTAAATTTTCCAGCTTTCTCCCTGCCGGAAAAGCCGATAATCAAGCCCGATTGGGTCACCCCGAGACCCAACAATTTCGGAGCGTACGACCACTTCAGCATCGGCCGCGTCCCCGCGAAATGGCTTAAGACGGATTTTTTGGTCTCGCAGCGATTGCATCGCGCCTGCGTAGGTTCGGGTGAGCAGGTTTCGAAACTCCAGGCTGATTTTTTGCTGTTGCTCTGGCGTTGCACTTCGCCAGCTGCGTCCGACTGCTAAGGCAGTCATACGCTCAAAATCCACATGTGGCATAACGAGCTGACTTACGAAGTCGTTGAGCTTTTGTGGGTTATTCAGCAACTCCTGTCTTTGTTGACGGACTTTTTCAAGAATTTCATTGCTGATTCGGCCCACGAATTCATCTGGACGGGTTTGCGCCGCTGCCTGCAGGCTGATTAGCGAGAGTACCAAGATCGCTAAAAGACTCACCTGCCAAGACCTTGCGATCAAGAGCCAGGGCAGGCGATGACCAGTCTTCGGGAACCATGGTGAATGACGGTCGATCAAATGTTGAGTTACGTTGAGCATAGGAGGTATTGTCGTATTTTGTTCGAGCAGTTCTCGATTTTATGATGTTTGATTCGACAATACCCTGCAAGACACCCTAAATTACTCAGGAGGGTCGCCGTCAAAGATCAAGCTACGCCGACGCTGCAAGAATGCGTCGCGTGCAAACAAATATCGGTCAATCATGAGCAAGCCCGATGATTGCGAAGCTTCCAACAGTTCTGCGCGCCCAGAAACAACACTACCAGCGATCAGAACGTAACGCGTTTGGCTGGGATTAATTTGACGCATTGGTGAAAAGGGTTGAAAGAGCACCCTTGCCGAAGCATCGCGAACCGTTGAAGGCCCAAGAAGGGGGAGTACCAGATAGGGGCCACTCGGCATACCCCAGACTGCGAAAGTCTGGCCAAGGTCCTCGGTTTCATGATACAGGCCCGATTCAGTCGCGACATCAAAAAAGCCAACGATACCGATACTGCTATTTACGATAAAACGAGCAAGGCTTACCGCAGCTTTAGAGGGTTTTCCCTGCAAAAGCTGGTTAACCAGGCTCACTAAATCATCCAGATTCAGGAGCATATTGCCAAAACCTTCTCGCAAAGGACGAGGTACAGTATTGAGATAAGCGCTGGCAATAGGCTGGACAAAT
>JALQWJ010000289.1 GCA_023258775.1 Burkholderiaceae bacterium
GCCCATGGATCAACTCTCGGTGGTCGTGGCCCCCTATGAGGTTGACGGCCGCATCGTGGGTACGCTCGGCGTGATTGGCCCCACACGCATGGCATACGAGCGGGTGATTCCGATTGTCGACATTACAGCGAGGCTTGTTTCAGGCGCCTTGAATCACCTCAATCACTAGAAATCCTTGCACCCGCCAAGGGCTAAGCCTTCGAATTAGGCCTATGCCACGATAAGACCTACACCACGATAAGGCCCATACCCCGAAAGGCCGATGCCACGATAAGGCCCATGCCACGCTTGGGCATTCAAGCATCGGTTACCCTTGAGGCCATGTCAGAGGCCTCTCCATCCTCGAGGTATAGCGCCTCGGCTTCGTTTCGCCACAATCAAGCGCCAATCGACGCCGTGTTGATGGTTCAGTTGGGCACGCCTGAAGCTGCAGAACCTGCTGCGGTCCGCCGCTATCTCGCCCAATTTCTATCCGATCCGCGAGTTGTTGAGATTCCGCGGCTCTTATGGATGATGATTCTTCACGGCATCATTCTGCGCTTTCGTCCTGCTGCCTCCGCAAAAAAATATGCATCGATATGGACCGAAAATGGCTCACCGCTGGCCTTACACACCATTGCTCAAGCGGATGCCTTGGCCAAGCGTATGCAATCAACTCATCCAGGGCTTACAGTTCGCTATGCAATGCGATACGGAGAGCCTTCGATTTCGAGGGTGATGCGCGAGCTTCGCGAGCAAGGCATGCAACGCTTGTTGGTCCTGCCGCTTTATCCGCAATACGCAGCTTCAACAACAGCAACCGTTTGGGATGAGGTTTTCACAGAACTAAAACGTTGGCGTAACTTGCCCGAGTTGCGGATGGTGCGCAACTTTCATCGCGACCAAGCCTATATCGATTCGCTGGCAAACCGCATTCGTGAGCACTGGGCACTCAAAGGTCGTGGGGAAAAGTTAGTCTTCAGCTTTCACGGGGTACCGAAGCGAAGCCTGCTGCTTGGCGATCCGTATCACTGCGAGTGTCATGTCACCGCCCGACTGCTCGCTCAAGCCTTGGGGCTTGCGCCTGATGCTTATCAACTCACCTTCCAGTCGCGATTTGGCCGAGCCGAGTGGTTGCAACCCTACACTGAACCTACGCTGATCGAGCTCGCGAAACAAGGTGTCAGGCGGGTCGATGTGTTTTGCCCAGGATTTGTTTCAGATTGTCTTGAAACCCTCGAAGAAATAGCCCAAGAAGCCAAGCATGCCTTTATCGAAGCAGGTGGAGAGCATTTCGAATACATCAGTTGCGTGAACGATCGCACTGACTTCATCGAGGCACTCGCACAACGCGTACAGGCGAGCACAAGCGATTGGCAATCGCTCCAGTCTCGAGAATCCGTGAGCGCGAGCGCTGCTGAAGAGCGGCTTAAGCGCGCCAAAGCACTCGGTGCAGATCGCTAAGTCGTGTTCTTCGCTCTACGGTCGAATTTAGCCACCAGACGGACTTGAAACCTAGCATCGATGCCCCAAATGCTCATTTGTTCGGCATTTAAATAAGGTTAAGTGATGTCAACTTCTTCTTCAAATGAATCTCAGGCGGCGTCCGGGCAGGCAAATACCGATTTGCACACAGGAAAGTCACAAGCAGGACCAAGCGTAAGCGATGGTTCCCCGGAAAGTCAGCACGACGCCCCCGCTGCGTCCCAATCAAGCGCAGTGCAGTCTGAAAGCTCCGAAGACTCCACCGGCCTGGTTCAAGAGCTTGAGCAGTTGCGTGCGCAAGTTAAAGGCGCCCAGGAGCAGGCGCTGCGGGCGATGGCTGAGATGGAAAATTTGCGCAAACGCACTGCCAATGAAGTCAGTAATGCGCACAAATACGCGGTTGAATCTTTTGCCGAATCCTTGGTTCCGGTGCTTGATAGCTTGGAGCTGTCCTTGAAGGTCGATAAGCCCACGGTCGAGACCTTAAAAGAAGGTGCTGAGGCAACCTTGCGACTCCTTAATGCTGCTTTTGAGAAAAATCATCTCGTCGCAATTGAACCTGCTGGTGAACGTTTTGACCCAAACCGACATCAGGCGATTTCGATGGTGCCAGGCTCGTCGGTGTCACCCGCCGTATCAGCCAATCATGTGGTCACCGTATTGCAAAAGGGCTATCTCATCCACGATCGTGTCTTGCGTCCAGCACTCGTCACGGTTGCCCAAGCCTAGCTAAGTTTGCTTAGCGCAGGACAAATTGATCTTGTGATCCATTGTAGCTGCCACCATATCTCAATCACTCCAGTATTCAGAATCTTCAAGGAATT
>JALQWJ010000028.1 GCA_023258775.1 Burkholderiaceae bacterium
CCATGCCTGGGTACATGTCGGTGTACTCGTGGGTCTCACCAGCAACCGATGCCTTAAGGTTGTCAGAAGACGAACCAATCGGGAGTCCGGTTGCGGGGTCGCCAACATGCGCCAGATAGTCGAGATGACCATGAGCATGCCCCGTCTCACCTTCTGCGGTCGAACGGAATAGCGTGGCTACTTCGGGCAGACCCTCAACGTCGGCCTTGTTCGCGAAGTACAAATAACGACGGTTAGCTTGGCTTTCGCCAGCAAACGCGTCCTTCAAATTTTGGTGGGTTTTGGAACCGTTAAGACTTGCCATTTGAATCTCCAAAGCAAAGTGACTTAGGCTGTTTGATAAAAAAGTCCTTCAAACCGGTTTAAAAAACAAACCAATTTGAAAGCACACGAATTATCAACAAACTTCTAATTCCGACGCCAATTGAATTTTCAAATCCCTGCGATTGAAAATCTGCATCGCCCTGCCGATCAGCTCGCCGGCACAAGCACGGCTTTGGCAGAGGGCAGCAACAGCCTGACAGATAAACCCCCGGTTTGGGCTCGTCGGAGTTCGAGTCGACCCTGGTGACGCAAAACAATGCGATTTACGATTGCAAGACCGAGCCCTGTACCTTCCCTGTCACTTCGATATGCTTCCAACCTCGCAAAAGGCTCAAGCAATCGGACTAGTTCGTGCTCTGGTACACCAGGCCCGAAATCATCGAGTTCGAGCGAAAGTGTGCCGGCTTGACTGCTGAGTTTCAACTCGCCATCGAGCGTTCCCGACGATCGCGCATAGCGTGCAATATTGGAAAGCAGATTATCAAGTAGGCGGTCAATGTCGACACGTCGACCAACCCAGGGCAAGTGATCTGGACTATGTAGCGCGATCCGCAAACCATCGTCCTGCCAGCGTTCTACGGCTGCTCGCACAGCTGGTGCAGCGTCATCGGTATCGCTGCCTTGTAGCACTGCTGCGCGCGCATAGTCTATGAACTGTCTAACGACCCCATCGATTCGCTCGATATCGTCCACGAGATTGGACCTGACTTCTTGCGCAAGTGATGCTAATTCCACTTCCATGCGAAGCCTTGTTAGCGGTGTTCTTATGTCATGTGAAATGCCGGCAAGGGCAACGCGCCGATCATGTTCAAGCTGCTCAAGCGCCTTGGTCATGTGATTAAAGCGACGATTCACTTCGCCAAACTCCCCGGGAAGGTTCTCGGGCAACAAGGGCGTTTGCCCATGTGACTCCATGCCCGTGATTGCTCGTGCCAGCGATCGCAAAGGACGATTGATTTGCTGAGAAATCAGCACGGTACCCAGGAGCGAAAGCAACACGACGATCGCTGCAGCCCACTCCCAGGGGGGGTCCAAGCTGCGTTCAAGACGTTCTTGTTGAACGCCAAGCCAGTAGGGCTGACGCCTGATCGTGAGGCTCACCCAAAGCCCTTCGAGGCCATTGACTGAGCCCATAATCTGAGTCCGCTCCCCCATTTCAAGCTTCAGAAATCGCGTGAGTCGACGTTCGGTGTCGCTCCGGTCAAACGCAACGATTTGGTCGTTACCTGTTCTGGGTATAAGCCGGAGACCTTCGCGCCGGTCAAGTAAGCTCAGCAGCTCTTTACGACTCTCAGGGTCGGCTGTCTCGAGCGATACCTTGGTGACATTGGCTAACGACGCGACCTCCCAGGCAACCGACTGCTCGGGCGTTGGACCTAATCGCTCGTTCATCACAATCCAGGCCCCGAGCAAACTCGTGACCAGGAGGCCCGCGATCAATAAAAAAGTGCGTCCAAACAGACTACTCGTCATGATGAGCAAGACTGTACGCGCAAATGGCCAACGCCAAACCCTACAATCGCACGAATGGAGACCCTTCATGCAACTTTGCAAGGACCGTATCTGGCAATTACAAGTTCTGCGACGCCAGCTGCCGCCGGCTTCTTTCAGGCAGGCGGGATTTGCAATTGGGCATTCATCGAAGAGGGTCTGCGAACCGGCGAGGGATTGCTTGCGGCCATCTCAAGGCGACTCGATCGCAAAGCATCTATAGCCAGACTCATCATGTTAGATCGCGGCCCCGGTCAATTCACCGGCCTTCGAGCAGGCATTGGGATTACTCAAGGCTTAGCCATGGGCTGGGGTGTGCCAGTCTTATCAATCGATAGCGCAAGCATCATGGCATGGTCGGCGTGGGAGATCATCAAAGAAGCAAGATTCGCTACAGATGGACGTACTCATGGCGCCTACCAGGCAAATTTGCCCTCACCCATGCAAGTCATCACGGTCCGTGACGCAAGGCTCGGTGCCTTTTACGTTGCAGAGTTTTCGTCGATTCCTGAATTACTCGAGGCCCAGGTTGACAGCGTGCAAACCTTAACTCTAGAACAGTTGACCAGCACTGTCTCAGCCCGAAGGGCGAGCATAGCGCGTGAAGAAGAGCTTGTACTGGTGAGCGATGAATCAAGCCAGAAGCGATTACTTGAAACAAATGCTTTTGACGAAACCGCGAAGGCAGACGTCACTTGGCTGCGCCCAGGTGCAATTGACCTCGTTGGCGCGCTTGCCAGATTAGGTATTGAAAGGCTCAAGAGGGGAGCAAAACCGCTTCAAGCCGAGCAGCTTGAGGCTTATTACGTACGCAACGATGTAGCGATGGATTTAAGTGCGCAGCGGGCTTATCGCCGCGCACAGGGTGAGCAATCGAGGATTTCTTAAGTTAATGGCCAGTGCAGCGATTGGAGAAGAGCGACTCAAAGGTCTTCGACCAATGAGCATGCTCGACCTCACTCGGGTTGCGGCGATTGAACGGCGGATTTATGACTTCCCGTGGACCGAAGGCAATTTCAGGGACTCGCTAAACGCCGGTCATGAAGGCTGGCTGCTTGAGTCGGTCGATACGCCAGGCAAGCTTAGAGCCTACGCCTTACTCATGTGGATTGTTGATGAGGTGCACTTGCTCAATATTTCGGTCAGCGCCGATGAACAGGGCCGAGGTCTAGGTCGGCGGTTGATGGATTGGTTGATTCGACACTGCTTTCATGAAGGGGCGCAAAGCATGCTGCTTGAGGTTCGTCCAAGTAATCTAGTGGCACTTCGTTTGTACGCTGCCTGCGGTTTTGAGCAAATCGGCACGCGAAGGGCTTACTACCCAGCCCGTAGCGGCGGCCGTGAGGATGCCTGGGTATTGCGTTGTCGTTTAGCGCTCGAGTCGACATGAATTGGTCTGCTGCGCAAATTCAAGCCTGGGAAAGCCTCGCGCTTGGCCCACGTTGGCAGATGAAGAATGCTGCGCCAAAGCAAGCCGTGGATACCCCTACAAAAGCGAGTTGGGAATCGCTCAAACAGGCGGTGGCAAACTGCCAAGCCTGCCCGCTGTGGCAAAGCCGCAAGCAAACTGTCTTTGGCTCTGGTACTGAACTCGGTCAATGGGCCTTGGTTGGCGAGGCGCCAGGCGCGGAGGAGGACTTGCAAGGCGAAGCTTTCGTCGGGATGGCGGGCCAGTTACTCGATCAGATGTTGCTTGCCATGGGGTGGAATCGAAGTCAGGACTTATTTATTGCCAATGTGCTCAAGTGCCGTCCGCCAGGTAACCGGAATCCGACTCCAGAAGAAGCGTCAGCCTGTGCCGGGCATTTACAGGCACAACTTCAATGGCTCAGACCAAAGGCCATACTGATCATGGGTCGAGTTGCTGCGCAACATTTGTTGGGCCAGGATGTTTCGATAGCGAGCTTGCGCGGGAAACCCCAGGTTTTGACAATCGATCAGGGTCTCCAAGCGTTCGAGGTGCCAGCACTCGTTACCTATCATCCCGCTTACTTGTTAAGGAATCTTGAGGACAAGGCCAAAGCTTGGGAGGATCTCAACTTGTTTGCCGAGATACTTCGGCAACGTCAATGCTTACCGTGATCGAGGATCAGTGCACGTAGGTCATGGTCTCTTGCATTGCGAAGATAGCGTTGACGTACGAGGAGCATGGTAATGGCGACAAAGGCACCGAAAAGAATAATGATGCTGTTGATGTGCAACTCAAACCTCAGAAGTAAGGCATAAATGCCGAGCATGATCAACACATTGAGGTTTTCGTTGAAGTTTTGAACTGCGATGGAATGACCCGCGCTCATCAACACATGCCCCCGATGCTGAAGCAGTGCATTCATTGGAACAACAAAAAAGCCTGCTAAGCCACCAACCAAAATCAGTAGCGGGTAGGAGGCGGGCAGTGAGGAAACCAGCGTCATGCTCGGTACCAAGACCCCCATTGCAATGCCGAGTGGTAATACCCGAGGTGATCGCCTGAGCGTAATAAAGCGTGCCGCCAGCACCGCACCTACCGCGATACCGAGGGCTACAACGCCTTGCAAGATCGCGGCCTTATTCAGTGGCATCCCGAGTTGTTGTTTTGCCCACTCCAGGACAATAAATTGAAGTACTGCACCAGCACCCCAAAAAAGCGTGGTGACTGCCAGCGATATTTGCCCGAGTTTGTCGCTCCACAAGGTTTTATTGCACTGCCAGAACTCGCGAATCAGCACAACCGGATCAGTGTGCTGCTTTTCGTAGCGGGCTCCCGTGTCGGGTATGCGCAAGTTAATGAGCGCTGCAAGCAGATAAATCACGCCAATGACGACAATGGCACCAGTCGCTGCAGAGTTCACACCCGGGATCCCGAATCCGATAATTACGCTCGAAACCGAAGGGCTGATCAGCGCCCCGCCAACCACCGTTCCTAGAATGATTGATCCCACCGTGGTGCCTTCGATCCAGCCATTAGCGGCAACAAGCTTGCTCGGTGGCAGCAACTCCGTGAGAATGCCGTATTTGGCAGGCGAATAAGCTGCAGCACCCAAGCCGACCACTGCATAAGCAAGCAGTGGGTGAACGGTTGCAAACATCATTGCGCAGCCCAACACCTTAATGGCATTGGTGTAGAACATAACTTTGCCCTTGGGCAATGCGTCCGCAAAGGCTCCAACGAACGGTGCTAGCACCACGTAACTCACCGTAAAAAAGAGCTTGAGCATGGGCTTCATCCAATCAGGCGCCATCATTTCAATGAGCAGCGCGATAGCGGAAATGAGCAGCGCGTTGTCGGCAAGCGAGGAAAAGAACTGCGCCGCCATAATGGTGTAGAAGCCTTTTTTCATGTCGCGGCGGTTATACCATGTCAGACTGAGTTTCATGAGTCAGCAGCCCCAGGCAGGGCAGTGAAACATAACGAGTTCAATAGGCTAGCAGGCGACGATAGGACAAAACATGGCAAGACCGCTTCGAGCAATCATCGATGTTACAAGTATGCGGACAAACCTTGGGTTCTTGCGCCAACAGCTTAAGCCGCAAAGAGTTTGGGCGGTAGTGAAAGCCAACGCCTATGGGCACAGTATGAAGGCGGCGCTTTTGGGTTTTGAGCAAGCTGACGGGCTCGCACTGATCGAACCAGAATTCGCGCTTTGGCTGCGCGAACAGGGTTGGTCTAAGCCAATTTTGCTAATGGAGGGCGTTTTTGACGAGGCAGATGTCGCCAATTGCGCAAAGGCGAGGATTGATTTTGTCGTTCACGATAAGTGGCAACTTGAACTGATTGAATCGAGTCGATCCTGCGCAGATTTGAAAAATGCCGGTACTCGGTTATGGATCAAGTTCAACAGTGGAATGAACCGTCTGGGTTTTGCTGCCGATGAGGGCCTACGACAGCTTGAGCGACTGCATCGGGAGGGTTTCTCGATGGGCGTTATTGCCCACTTTGCCAACGCAGATGCAATTGAGCAAGATAGTCGGAGCGAACACACAGTACTTCGGGTTTTGCGGCTCGCCAAGGCAATCGATCAGCATATTCCGTGCAGCTTTTCGAACTCCGCAGCCTCACATCGACTGTTGCAAGCTGCGCACAAGCACTGGCACAGCGCCAGGCCCAACCTGCCGGCAGCACTTGCTGCTGACTGGCTCCGCTTTGGTATTGCCCTATACGGGGCCTCGGCCTTTGAGAAGATCGACGCCAGAGCGCTTGGTCTCTCGCCTGTGATGCGCCTCGAGTCAAGGGTGCTGAGCATTCAAGTCGTTCAAGCAGGCGAAGGCGTTGGCTATGGCGGTCGGTTTGTGGCACAGCGCTTAAGTCGGATTGCGGTGGTTGCCGGCGGATATGCGGACGGTTACCCTCGACAAGCTACCGACGGCATGCCGGTCTGGATCGCAGGCCAACTTTGCCCACTTGCCGGAAGGGTTTCGATGGACATGATCACGGTTGATGTCACTGACCATCCTTCTGTCCGCGTGGGCGACGAGGTGGAACTTTGGGGTGATCGGCTGCCTGTAGACCAAGTTGCGAGTGCGGCAGGCACCATTGGCTACCAGTTGCTGAGCGGGTTGACCGAACGCGTGCCTCGGCACCTACAGCTTAGCCAGGGCTTTGATGAGATCGACCGACCGGACGCGGCTTTATGAAGCAACCTCGAACTAAGGTGGCTTATGAATGCACGGCCTGTGCGACACAAACACCCAAGTGGGGCGGCCAGTGTCCAGGCTGCAACGCCTGGAACACGCTTATTGAGCAACAACTTGAGAAAACAACCGGCCATCGTTACGAATCGTTGGCGCCGCCTTCGCAGGTGGTCAGTATGGCCTCGGTTGTGGCGATTGACATGGATCGGTTTTCGAGTGGTTCGGTTGAGTTCGATCGGGTGCTCGGCGGGGGGCTGGTCCAAGGAGCGGTGGTGCTAATTGGTGGCGACCCTGGTATCGGGAAATCAACCCTGCTGCTTCAAACGGCGGTTCATGTCTCACAGGCTCATGCGCGGGTACTTTATGTGAGCGGCGAGGAGTCCCTGGCACAAATTGCCTTGCGTGCACAGCGCCTTGGGCTAGGTGAGGCTAGTATTGATCTTCTCGCTGAGATATCACTCGAGAAAATTATTCACGTGATATCAGAGCGTAAGCCCTTATTCGTCGTGATCGATTCGATTCAGACTTTGTTCACCGATGCACTTAATGCGGCGCCGGGCTCAGTTTCTCAGGTTCGCGAGTGCGCAGCCCAACTCACGCGTTGCGCAAAGCAAGGTGGTAGCACGCTGGTCATGATAGGCCATGTGACCAAGGAGGGCACCCTGGCGGGCCCTCGGGTGCTCGAGCATATGGTCGACGCGGTTTTGTACTTTGAAGGAGACAGCCACTCCTCGTTTCGCCTCGTTCGCAGCTTCAAGAATCGATTTGGCTCAGTGAATGAACTCGGCGTTTTCGCGATGACCGAGCGAGGACTTCGGGCGGTTCCGAATCCATCGGCCTTATTTTTGTCGCAACACGCCAAACCAGTGCCTGGGTCCTCGGTATTGATCACCCAGGAGGGAAGCCGGCCACTACTCGTGGAGATCCAGGCATTACTTGACGCAAGTGCTGGTCTGCAACCTCGAAGGCTTGCCGTAGGTCTTGATGCTCAACGCCTGGCCTTGCTCTTAGCGGTGTTACACCGTCATGCGGGTATTGCGTGTCACGATCAGGACGTCTTCCTGAATGCGGTGGGAGGCGTGAGGATTAACGAGCCAGCTGCTGACCTGGCCAGTTTGTTTGCTATTGTTTCCTCGTTTAAAAACAAGGCATTGGCCAAAGGTATTGCGGTGTTTGGCGAGGTTGGTTTGGCGGGTGAGATCAGGCCTTGTCCGCGTGGACAGGACCGAATCCGTGAAGCCGCGAAACTGGGATATCACCGCTTGATTGTCCCAAAGGCGAATATGCCCAAAACCTCGACCGAGGGGCTAACAATTGTGGGTGTTGACCGGTTAGATCAAGCACTTGATGCGCTTTGGTCGTGATGACATCTGGTGATCGTTATCATCGTTGACCGTTCGGCCGGCAACCAAGATCACGTGCTTACCGTGCTTTTGATAGCGACCGCGGACTTTGGCTTGCCGGAGATTGTGGATGATGAGCGCCAAGCAAATAAGCGCTTAATGCCTCAGCGCAGGCGCTAGCACTCCTTAGCGCAGACTCAAGGCTTGCGGGTAGGCATTGCTCACCGCCATCATCTACCCAGTCTCCGGCAAGCCAAAGTCCCTGCCCACGGAAGCGGTCAAAACTCGGCCACTGGGTACCAAAAGTTGAAGGCGTTGCTGCGCGATGTTCATAAATATCCTTATGATCAATTGCTTGAATCTCAAATCTCTGCTGAATTTCATCAGCGTGGCGTCTTGCTTGCACCGAATCATGCTGCGCAGAAATTACAAGACCTGCAATCGATCCTCCATCATGGGTAGCTTGCTGCTCGGCCGCAGCTGGGCAGGCTCTTGGAAATAGCCAGGCCGCTGGACCCTGGTTTTGCAATAGAAGCTGCGGTTTTCGCTGTGCTGATGCCCTGTTTGCCTTGGGTAACAATAGCCAGCGCGTCAGAATGCCCAGTGGCTTTGGAAGTGCGCCCAGCGCGTCTCGTAAGTCCTCAAGCGTATTTAATGCGGATCGTGCAAGCAGCTCGGCGGCCTGCTGGGGCTCGAGTGCCATCACAATGTGCTCGTACGGTCCCTCCATTTGCTCCTGCCCAGCGACCTCGAGCCACCAATTCGAATTTGCTGGGCGATTGCGCTCACCCGCTTGCAACTGCCGCAGCTTTAGCACCCGTTTGCCTTCATGAAGGTCGAGTGCTCCAAAGCGGTTATCTCGGGATAAGTTTTGTTTACCAAATGCAAGCGGCTGTGCAAGCAATTCACCAAGATCGCATGCTTGCTGCATCCAGTGACTCGCATCGAATTGGGCACTCGCCATTGCTTCATTGAGCACGGTTGACAAACGAAGCGCACAGGCTTGATTCCTGGGGCAATTTAGCGCGGATTCACAGAGTGCATCGATCCAACGATTAACCAGGTGCTCGCGAAAACCCTGTCCTTGAAGCCATTCGTCGATGGAGCATGTCGATTGTGGGGGACGCACACGTGCCTGCCGCAGTAGGCTTGCAAGTTCAATAAGGCTTCGGTAAGGAATCCTCTGAGCACCCGCAAGCCAGGACAGTTGCGCTAGTCCGCGTGAAAGCGCCTGGCCAAAAGCGGTTCGCGTAAAGACCTCAGCGCTTAACATCGCTTGGCTTTGCTGCATCCAGGCAGATTGTCCCAGGGCCATCGCGTGCTCGCGGTTGGTACTGAAGCGTGAAACTTCAGACTCAGGATCACCGCCCCGAACATGGTGAATTGAGAAATTCGGGGCTTTGAAGGCATAGTGCTGGTTATTGGCGTAGCGCTTAAGAAGGGTGCGAACGCATTGATACGCACCAATGATCAAGTGCTGTCCGTTGTCAAGCTTTAGCGCTTGTCCTTGGAGTCGTATCTCAAGGCCTCTGGCACGACCCCCGAGTTGTCTGGTTGCTTCGAAAATACGGACAGGCACGCCGCTTTCTTGAAGCAAGCGGGCGCATGCCAGACCGGCCCAGCCAGCGCCGATTACTGCAACTCTTGGCCCGGCAGTGCTCATTACCTCATTGGTTCTGCGGCTTCACGCAGGCGCGTTCAGTCTGGGTGGTCTGGCAAAAAGCCAGGTAAGCCACGCCAAATAGAGTTTTCTCAAGGGCGTGATAGAAATCCGCTGGTTCATGACTTGAAATCGATCCTCTTCAATGCATATCAAAAGATCATGGTAAATCGCTGCCATGATGAGTCCGGGTCGTTGTGCACGGCATGCACCTGATGGTAAGTACTCAAAGGCTTCCCTCATTGACCGTCTCGCGGCAGCCGAGGCTCGATTGAGCACTTGCTCAAGTCCAGGGTCTGCGATACACGCCATCAGGCGATCTTCTTGGACATTGGCATCGCTGAGCCATTGCTGTGGCAGGTATAGTCGACCGCGTCGAGCGTCCTCGCCCACATCGCGAATGATGTTAATCCACTGAAGTCCACGTCCCAGTGCAATGGCGTAATGGTCAAGTTCATCGGACCATGCGCTTGTCGAGCCCTGAAAAATACGCGCTGCCAATTGCCCAACAGCGCCCGCAACCCGATCAAAATAAACCCAAAGTGCAGGCTCGTCCGGGTAGCGCTGAATCATCAAATCCATTCGCATCCCATCCAAGACAGCATGAAATCGCCCAAGCGGTAGCGAAAGGCGCTTTACGTGAGGTGCAAGTGCCAGTGTGACTGGATGGCTGGGCTCGCCCATGTGCATGCGTTCAATTTCCTCTTCCCACCAATCCAGCTTGCGCGCCGCCAAGTCAGCGTCCGAGCATTCGTCGACCACGTCGTCGACTTCACGACAAAAAGCGTAAAGCGCCATCATGGCCGCGCGCATCGGGTCGCGCAAATAGAGAAAGCTGTAATAAAAACTAGAGCCGCTTGTCGCAGCCTTTTCTCGACAATATGCTTCAGGACTCATGCATCATTCCCCTGATTCCCACCTTGCCTGAGGCCAGCTGGAACTGGAAGGCCAAAAATCCAGTCGCGAAGCAGGTGGATCACAGCACTTCCGCGTATGGCTGTTCTGATTTTTGGCCTCGCTTTGACCGGATCTGGCGACCGAGCTAAGGCCCGAGCGATGCTTGCAGCCGCCGCAATGATTGCCTTTAACTCCCATGCCAAGCGTAGCGGTAGACGGGCCACCAAATGCTGGTGCAAGCAAAGTTGGTCGCATTGGGCAATCGCCTGCTGCTGAACCCAAAGCTTGAGATCCTGAGGAAGCGAGCCTGCTGCACAAAAGGCAAACCAATGTGCCGCGTCGTAGCCCAAAGCACGAAGCTCGCAGGCGGGTATGTAGATCCGTCCTCGTTTGGCATCAACCCCACTGTCTTGCAGCATATTAATTTTTTGCAAAGCCGTGCAAATCGCATCAGAGGCCTGAAGACTTTTCTCGTCGCTAATGCGGTGTAATTCGAGAATGATGCGACCCACACTCGCAGCAGACCCTCGGCAGTAGCGTTCAAATTGCTCACCGGTTTCAGGACAAAAGCCTCGCGCGTCCCAGGCAAACGATGACAGCATTAAGAGTAATTCGCGGCAGATGATCGCATCTCGATTCAGTCCTTGAGTTCTTAGCGCATTCACACTGGCTTGCGCCTGCTCGCTAACGCCGCTGCGTTTAAGCCAGGGGCCTGCCTTTGAGCCTTGAATCATTGTTGCGAGTTCACTTAGGCAGGCAAGCCGTTGCCCTACAGGCCACGGTCCCTCATCGGCAAGATCATCGGCAAAACGCGCCAATCCATAGATTGCCTTGACCTTACTGCGAATCTCCCGAGGCAACAGCACCGATGCGACCGGGAAATTCTCAGGGTGGTCGACGCTGTGAAAAAGGCGCGACGACCAACCTACCTGGCTATTGCACATGATGGGATCCAAGGCGGAACTCGATCGATAAGGTCAACGATAAGCGCAAGCTAGCGTGCGCCGTGAGCCTTCATTATGGGTGAGTTGTTGAAGACAGTTACACTACTCCCTGGGCGGCCGTGGCGGAATTGGTAGACGCACCAGGTTTAGGTCCTGGCGCTGAAAGGCGTGAAGGTTCGAGTCCTTTCGGCCGCACCAGTGGTAATCCTTCCTTAATGAAGGTGGGCGTTTTCTCTTG
>JALQWJ010000290.1 GCA_023258775.1 Burkholderiaceae bacterium
GGATGCCCGTCGAGCGACCTTCCGTCAGATCAAGCTCGTTAAAAAGTTCGCCGATGCGCCAGCACACGCACCCGTGTGCGCCCCCTTGCGTTTAGATGGGGGCAGAACGGTGAGAACCATTTGGGGCAGCGTCTCAGGCTGCAGGCGGATTTTTTGGCCTGGCCGTGTACCCGCCATAAAGCAAATGGACACCTAGGTTATTCGAAAATTTCGAATGACTGAACTTTTCTCGCGGACGGCTGACCGTCTCTGAAATCCAGGTTGCGGCTAGATCGCACTGCTGGGGGTTGCTGCGGTGCAATCAGGTTTTGCGCTTCAACTGCTCGATTTCGGCGTGGAAGGCCGGGGTCAGGTCTGCGATCAGGGACTCGATGTCTCGCATCTGATGTTGAACCGTCAGCACTGCGATGCCTTGCGGCACGAGGTCGTAGATCACGAAGTGCTGCCGCGCCGCAACCATCAGAAACGGAGCCGGGCGAAACTGCCGCAGGCGCCCCTTTTCCGGGTCGGCGGCTGCAACGCCCATAACCGCATACAGGTCGGCTAGATAGCGGTCGGCAACGTTATGTCGGTCTTGAAGTCGCCGCTGGACGCAAAGACGCGGCCCGCCGCAAGGTCTCGATAACCGCTGAGGATGGCGTCCTGCACAAACTTGCCGTCGCGCCGCTCCATGTCGCGGCGGATCAGGTCGCGCACATATTCGCTGGATGTTTCGTAAAGACCCTCCTCGCCGAGCATTCGATCCACGAATTCAGCCAGGGGTTTCGACAGGCGGGCATTGATGCGTTCAGACAGGGGAACCTCTCGGAGCGATCAGATGGGCAAATTGTCGCATAGGTAGCACTATTTGTCGCAACTATTGCACACAAAGGCGACGCAGAACTGTGCTGACATCTGATTTCGCTCATTTCGCCCCAAGGATTCACGCGCAAGCCGTTGTTGCACGTCAAGGAGAAGACCTTGCCAAAAGTTCAAAATACCGAGCTGCAAACCGGGATCGCGCAAAACCGCTAGGGCCAGCACACGCACCCGTGCGCGCCCACTTGCGTTTTTCGGAGAAACGGCGCACAAAAAAATGGCCTGAGGGGTTCAGGCCACGGGATGTGGTGCCGCTTGACGGACTCGAACTGTCGACCTTCTCCTTACGAAGGAGCTGCTCTACCGACTGAGCTAAAGCGGCAATCCTTTATTCTAACCGCTTTGTGAAGAAGATCCGCCCAATCCTTTTGGTAGTGGGAAGCTTACATGCTCCTCAATGCCCTCAAGGGCTTTAACGCCACGAGCACCTAGGCCCCTTAAACCTTCAACCAGTTCTTGCACTAGCGACTCTGGGGCTGAGGCGCCAGCAGTCACTCCAATGCATCTTTTGCCCTTTAACCAACTGGGATTGACTGCTTCAAGGCGATCGACAAGGTAAGCCTCGCAACCCATTTTCTCGGCAACCTCGCGCAAGCGATTGCTGTTCGAACTGTTTGCCGAGCCAACGACCAAGACCAGATCGCACTTAGGTGCCATGAACTTGACCGCGTCCTGGCGATTTTGAGTCGCATAACAAATATCTTGCTTCTTAGGCTCACTAATACTCGGAAATCGCTGTCTGAGTGCTGAAACAATCTCTGCACAGTCGTCGACCGATAAGGTGGTCTGAGTGACATAGGCCACACGCTCAGGGCTGCTCACGATCAAGCATTGAACATCTTCGAGCGACTCAACCAGATAGATCCCAGCATCAGCCTGACCCATCGTACCTTCGACCTCAGGGTGTCCGGCGTGGCCAATCATCACCACTTCAAAACCATCGCGACGCATCTTCGCTACTTCAACGTGGACCTTGGTGACAAGCGGGCATGTGGCATCGAAAATGGTCAAACCTCGCTGCTGCGCTTCAAGTCTGACTGCTCGAGAAACGCCGTGCGCCGAAAACACCACCGTACTGCCCTGCGGTATTTCATCGAGCGCCTCAACAAAGACCGCGCCGCGCTCGCGAAGTCCTTCGACGACAAAGCGGTTATGCACGATCTCATGTCGAACGAAGATCGGCGCTCCAAACTGCTCGAGCGCCCGCTCAACGATGTCGATTGCGCGATCCACTCCGGCACAAAAGCCCCTCGGTTGGGCAAGTAGCACATCAAAAGTTTCGTTCGGGGAAGACAGCCTTGTGAGGCTTGAAGACTCAGAGGACACTGATGAGCTCCACTTCAAAGTCGATCGCCTGACCAGCGAGCGGGTGATTGAAATCAATTAAGGCAAATTCATGGTTCATTTCCTTGACGACGCCCGCAT
>JALQWJ010000291.1 GCA_023258775.1 Burkholderiaceae bacterium
GCGCCGGTCCGTCTCCCGTACGCGGGGGGCGTAAGGTCAAGCGCGGAGTCTCGATGGACGACGGTAGATTAAGGAGGATGGGGTCAAGCACTTAGTTTGCCTCGGTGTCGGCAATGCAGCCAAACGTTCGAGTTAAGCTGCCCGCGGAGACAGGGTTTGTGAGCCCGGGCACCGAAGATGCCTCAACGGCCGTAGCCCTTCGATCGATGCGAGCGCCCTCAGTATCTCTTGCTTAAGCATGGTCGTGCGATGCATAGTCATTACCGTAGTGGTTTGAATACCTGACTGTCATAGTATCAAAGTTTTAGATTGTGTAACTTTTCTCAATGGCTTCTTTTAACATTCGCACGGGGCTTGCATTAAGTGCTCGACAGATCTGTATCAGATCGGCGATGTTTAGTGAGCGGTCGCCGATTTCGATCTTTGCAATGTAAGACTGCACCTTTCCGAGCCGCATAGCAAGCTCACCTTGAGTGAGTCGCCTTTTTACCCTGCGCTGAACGAGCAAACTTCTTAGCTTCTTCGTACAGGCGTCGCCACTTAGAGCGAGCATTGACGGATTAAGAGATTTAGCTGCAGGCTTGCGCTCGGCTTTGTTCATCGATCACCACACTTCAGCTTAATTCGTTCACAAAAGTTGATCTTCAGTCCGTAACGACAAGCATGGCACCTTCGCAGTCAACCGTAAAGACTGTCAAGAACCATGCCCGTATCCCTCGATCTTCGCAAAGCGCATAAGGTGCGCCGACATGGCGATTTGAGCCCCCATCGCAGCTACGTTTAATGAGTTCTCCAAGGGTTTCATCTAGGCCCCAGTTGCATAGCGTAGGATGGCTTTTTGGACCGGGATCAGAAGCTTTTTCTGTTCGTAGCCAACGAATCCTTGGTAGGCAACGGGATCAAGCAGCACCTCGCGCCCAATCGTGAAAGGGGGGGTAGGCAGCAGTGCTGGACTTCCCATCAAGGTGAGGTGCTGGCTCGATAGTGCAAGCGCTGAGTGATCAACACCGTTGGGCCAAGAGTCCGTTATGACGACATCGGCATGTGAAGGGACTTTGCTCAAAAACTCGACAGATGGATGCTGCTCGTGAAACCTTGCCTCGCAGACTTGGATGAGATTGATGCCAAGTACTGTCGCCAGTTCGTGCCAAGACCTGAAGACATTTGTCGTTGGACCCCAAAGGCAAATGCGGACATGCTTCAGGTTCGAAAATCTACTGTTGAGGTAGAAAGCATCAGTGAGTACCTCGCACGGATGGCCGCTCGCCGACATGGCGTTAATTACAGGGCGCGAGCTCGCTTTGGCAAAGGCTTCAAGCCTTTCATGATCCGCATTGCGAATCACATATAGATCGAACAATGGATCGAGATATCCTGCCAAATCAATAACGCGCTCATGAGTCTTGAGCAGATTTGGCAGTTCTGTAAATTGCATTCCAAGTTCACGGAACGCCCGTATGAAAGTGGCTCGCGTGCGGATGCCATTGCCCTCGAATGACCACGCGACATGGGCTTCTGTTGGACGCTGTGGCATGTCGATAAGTGCCCAGATTGCATGGACGTCAGTCTCCGAAAGGGACGAAAGGGAGACGAGTTTCATTCAGAGATCTAAAGTTGAGCCAATCGGTGCGGCAACAGGCGGCGGCCGGGCCTGAATAAAATGAAGCCCGAGCGACGAACGCTGTTGCACGTAAGTTTGAGCGTACGGTTAGGCCGCATTCGGGAATCGAGCGTAGACGCATGTGTTCCGAAGTGACGCATCAGGCGCGCGCCGCTCGTTGCGCAACACCCCCTCGAGCACAAAGCCTGCGCGCTCTGCTACTCGACAAGAAGCAACATTCTCTTCATCGGTGATCAGCTCCACGCGTACTGCCCTGATGTGCTGAAAGGCGTACTCAGACAACGCTATGACGGCCTCCGTTACAAAGCCATTGCCCGTTGCACTCGTTCGGCACCAGTAGCCCACCTCTGATTTTGGCGTCTGCCACGCTGTTCGATGCAGCCCCGCTGAGGCGACCAGATTTCCAGCTCGCTTCTCGAACACAAGGAACGGAAGGTCTTTTCGCGAGACAAAGTTGGCCTCACCGTTTCGGCAGAACATCTCCGCGGATTCAAGCGTTTGCTCTGCGGCCACCCAGGGCAGCGATGCCAAAAACCGACGGAGTTCTGGCAAAGACTCAGACAGGGCTTGATGTAGCGCCGGTCCGTCTCCCGTACGCGGGGGGCGTAAGGTCAAGCGCGGAGTCTCGATGGACGACGGTAGATTAAGGAGG
>JALQWJ010000292.1 GCA_023258775.1 Burkholderiaceae bacterium
CAAATTGGTGCACACCCCCAATTTAAAGCGCCCCGGTGGGGAAGTGTTGTACATGTTATAAAATGTAGCGACCTCTTGAACCGCTATCGGTGCCATACCGATATAACTTGCAACTTCCTCGATCACACAAGGACTCACCCAGCCATGTTCGTCCTGACAGATGGCAAGCGAAGCCATCACCGCCGATTGGCGCTGATCAGCAGGATATTTGCCAAGTTCTTTATCGATCCGCTTCTTCGCAGCGTCGCTAAGACGATAGGTTTCAGCTTGCGCAGCGTTCGCAAACGCTTGGGGGCTGTGACCCGCACTCATCGGTCGATCTCTCCAAACACAATATCCTGGGTGCCGATAATGGTGACCACATCAGCGATCATATGACCGCGTGACATTTCATCAAGCGCTTGCAAGTGGGCAAAGCCAGGAGCCCGTAACTTGACCCTAAAGGGTTTATTTGCTCCGTCAGACACGATGAAGACACCAAACTCGCCCTTAGGATGCTCAACCGCAGCATAAACTTCACCGGGCGGCACGTGCATACCCTCGGTGAATAATTTAAAGTGATGGATTAAATCTTCCATATTCGACTTCATATTCACGCGACTTGGCGGTGCAACTTTTCTATTACCGCTGATCACCGGGCCTGGGTGATTTCGTAACCACTCGATGCATTGCTTAATGATTCGATTCGATTCACGCATCTCAGCAACACGCACGAGATAGCGATCGTAGGAATCACCGTTACGACCCACAGGAATATCAAAATCGACTAGGTCATAGACCTCATAAGGCTGCTTTTTGCGCAAATCCCATGCCACACCAGAACCACGCAACATCGCACCCGTAAAACCCAGAGCTTTTGCGCGATCGGGATCGACCACACCGATACCTACTAAACGCTGCTTCCAAATTCGGTTGTCGGTAAGCAAGGTTTCGTATTCATCAACACAACCCGGGAATCGATTCGTAAAGGCCTCGAGGAAATCGAGCACAGAACCCTGTCTTGCCTGATTCATGTCTTTGATAGCCGATTCGTTACGCACTTTGGAGGCGCGATACTGCGGCATCTGATCAGGTAAGTCGCGATACACACCGCCTGGCCGGTAATAGGCTGCATGCATACGTGCACCTGATACAGCCTCGTAGGCGTCCATCAAATCTTCACGTTCGCGGAAAGCATAAAGAAGCACCGCCATCGCACCCACGTCGAGTGCGTGCGCGCCAAGCCACAGCAGGTGATTCATGATCCGTGTGACTTCATCGAACATCACCCGAATGTATTGCGCTCTTAAGGGGACTTCGATGCCGAGCAGTTTTTCAATCGCCATGACATAAGCGTGCTCATTACACATCATCGACACATAGTCGAGACGGTCCATGTAGGGCACGCTTTGCAAATAGGTGCGCGTTTCGGCGAGCTTCTCGGTGGCACGATGGAGCAGACCAATATGTGGATCGGCCCGTTGAACAACCTCGCCATCAAGTTCAAGAACAAGCCGCAGGACGCCGTGCGCCGCCGGATGTTGGGGCCCGAAGTTGAGCGTGTAATTTTTGATATCTGCCATGCTCAGTTCCTACCTACGCCGTAGCCATCTTCGCGAACGACGCGCGGCACATTTTCTCTAGGCTCAATCGATACGGGCTGATAAATCACTCGTTGCTGTTCTGGGTCGTAGCGCATTTCGACATAGCCAGAAACTGGGAAATCTTTGCGGAAGGGATGTCCCACAAAACCATAGTCGGTCAGGATGCGGCGCAAATCGTTATGGCCTTCAAAAACGATACCGTACAGATCAAACGCTTCGCGCTCGTACCAACCTGCCACTGGCCACACCGTCGTGAGGCTTGGGACAACCGGGAAATCATCGTCTGGGGCAAAAACCTTAAGCCTCAAGCGCAAGTTATTTTGAACTGAGAGCAAATGACAAACCGAGGCAAAGCGAAGCCCTTCGTTAACCGAATTGCCAAAGTTCATGTAGTCAACACCGCAAAGATCGATCAAGGTATCGAAGCAAAGCTCGGAGTCATCACGCAATTGCGTGGCTACTGCGAGCAACGCTGCGCTTGAAACAGTGATGCTGATCTCCCCCCGATCCACGATCAGCCCGCGCAAGCGCCCCTCGAAAAGCGCTTCGAGCCTTGTCTTTAATGCATCTAAGGAAGGACTACTCATGCCAGTCTTGACCTCTCGCTAGCGCGCAATGGTATGGGTGCGCCTGATTTTGTTTTGCAACTGAATCACACCGTAAAGCAAAGCTTCCGCGGTCGGCGGAC
>JALQWJ010000293.1 GCA_023258775.1 Burkholderiaceae bacterium
AAGCAAAGAACTGCTTGGCCTGCCACGCACCCGACAAAAAATTGATTGGCCCCTCCTATAAAGATGTTGCTGCGAAGTACGCAAAAGATGCAGGTGCAGCGAAGAATCTGGCACAGAAGATTCAAAAAGGCGGCGTCGGTGTGTGGGGTCAAATTCCTATGCCCGCCAACCCCCAGGTTTCTGCCGCTGAAGCTGAAACCCTTGCCAAGTGGATTCTCGCCACAAAGTAAGCCCTCCTTCGGCCTAGCCCGGAGTCATATGCTCTAAGACCCATATGCATTGGGTTTGCGCCAAGCCGGCCGCCTAGCGGCCGGCTTGGCTTTTATGCGATCGTTTGCAAACAGCGGGAAAGCGTCGATACATGACAAAGATTCTCGAGGTTAGATCGCTATCGAAGCGATACCAGCAGGGTAAGCTACTACTCGATCGATTAGATCTAGAACTAGAGCCTGGTCAACGCGCCTCGCTCATCGGTGCATCTGGAAGCGGTAAGTCAACCTTGCTTCACCTCATCGCAGGCCTTGAGGAAGCGGATGAAGGCAGCATTTTGATTGGCGGCAAACCGATGAAGGCCGCTGATGCCCAGCAAAGCGCAAGACTGCGTGCTGAATCCATTGGCTTCATCTTTCAGGCCTTCCATTTGCTTCCTCATTTAAACGCGCTGCAAAATGTAGCAGTTCCGGCGCTATTGCTAGGCGCTTCTGAAAAATCAGCCATGGTTCGGGCATCGGACCTGTTAGACCAACTAGGACTTAGTGATCGTGCGCATGCAAGGCCTAGTGAGCTTTCGGGCGGGGAGCAGCAACGCGTTGCCATCGCACGCGCCATCATCCATGGGCCGCGTTTGATTCTTGCCGACGAGCCAACAGGCAATCTCGACCCAGCGTCGGCCGATACTGTGATGAACCTCTTGCAACAAGTCTTGGCGCAACGTGATTGCGCACTTTTGTTTGTGACTCATGACTTGCAACGCGCGAGCCTGTTTAAACCCTGCTGGAGACTCAGTCAGGGCAAATTGCAACCGGCATGATCATGAGCCGTATGTTTGGCCTACCCTGGCCACTTGCCCGCCGCCTCAGCCTGGAACAACTTCAGCTTTACCGATTTAGGAACGCCCTAGCGGCGCTGGTCATAGGCATTGGCGTGGCCATGGGATTAGCGATTGACTTGGTGAATCGCAGCGCGCTGAGTGAATTCAAGTCGGCCCTGGCAAGCATCAATGGGCAAGCCGATGCAAGTTTGCGCGCGGCGGAAAAGGAATTCAGCACCTCGGTTTTTGCAAGTCTGCAGCAGTATCAAGCCAATGCCAGCGCCGCGCCAGTCCTTCTTAAAAGCGCACAAATGCAAACGCTTAAGGCCTCAGCGTCATCGGCCGAAGTCATTGATTTGCGCAGTACTTTCCCCCAGGGCGTCGAGCTATTTGGCATCGACCTTTTCCGATCGATTTATGTTCACCCGCAACTGAGTCCAAACATAAGCAGCCCCGAGGCAAGCGATGCATGGTTTGGTGGCAATCAGCTTTATGCAAGCCCGCGCCTTTGGCAGCAGCTTGAAAAGCTTGGCATTGAGCCAGAAGGCGCAGTGATTAGGCTTCGCATGGAGGGTCGAAGTGAAGACTTTGTGATTGCTGGCCGTCTAGCTCAAGCTGGCAGCGAATCCTTGGTCTTTGTGATTGACATTGGCAGCTTGCAAGCCCTTGCGACCCACAAGGATCGCCTCTCGCGAATCGATATGCGCTGGACCCAAGGCGCAAGCAGCAAGGATTCACCCGCAGAACTCCTTGATGCCCTGCGAGCAAAGCATCCCGAACTGATGCTCTCGCTCATCAAGCCCGAGGACGAGGCCGAGCGCATGTCGAATCTTTCCCGCGCTTATCGCGTGAATCTTGCGATTCTTGCCCTTGTTGCCCTGCTCACCGGGGTATTTATTGTTCAGTCCAATATGCAATTAATGACGGCAAGACAGTTAGGCTCACTAGCGATTCTGCAGGTGCTAGGCACCGATGCCAAAAGCATTCAGGCCTTTATGCGATTCCAAGCCCTGCTGATCGGTGCCATCGGCTCGGTGATTGGATTAATCATAGGCTCGGTTTGCGCCTGGTTTCTGCTCTCGCTCACAGGCGGAGACCTGGGTGCAGGCGTGCTTAAGACTAGCTCAAGGGCTTTAAATCTGCCTTTATGGTTGCTTGGTTTTCACGCAAGTTTGGGCATTCTCGTCGCCTGGTTTGGCTCCTGGCTCGCAGTAAGAAGTCTTGGC
>JALQWJ010000294.1 GCA_023258775.1 Burkholderiaceae bacterium
AGTTCCATGAATTTTTGTCGGCGCCTCTGAACTGAACAATCTCGATCGCCAAGAATCCAACTGCGCTGACCGTCGCCGATAAATTGCACCTCGATATGGCGAACATCGGGAATTTCAATTTCGGCATAAAGTCCAGCCTCTCCAAAACTCGCTTTAGCCTCCTTTGATGCCTGGTTGATCATTAGGTCGAATTGCTCGGGCTCTGAGACCGCCCTGATCCCTCGACCGCCACCGCCTGCGCGGGCTTTGAGAAGTACTCTGGCATTGCGACCGAAGCTTTCTTGTGCATTTTTCAATAACGCTGCTAACTCTTGGACATCGTGCGTACTCGATAGTCCGGGAACGGTGGCGATCTCTAATTGCTTGGCGAGCGCAATGGCAGCAGGCTTATTGCCCATTAAGGAAATAACAGATGGGCTTGGTCCAACCCATTGAAAGCCAGCCTTAATCAAGCTTCTTGCAGCATCCGCGTTCTCGCTCAAAAAGCCGTAACCTGGATGCACGAGGTCAGCCGAAGCCTTTGTAGCGATCTGAAGAATCGCCTCAATATTCAAATAGGCCGATGCGCCGGTTCCGGGCAGCTCAAAGAGCTCGTGAAAAAAGCGGCCGTGGTGGGGTCTGCGTTCATCGCTTGCATAAACACCAATCGCTTCCATCCCCATTCTCTGCGCCGTTTGGGCAATTCTGACGGCAATTTCTGAGCGGTTGGCGATCAACAGTCGCATCTCGAGATCCTTGTTTAGTCGATTTGTTTTGGAAGGCTTTGGTAAGGCATCAAATCCTAGCCCATACCGGGAGGACTTCATTCATCAAAACTGCGGAGATCACTATGAATTCACTTTCCCAACATGTAATGAAGTTCCGTAATCAACGAGGCCAGGGCATGACCGAATACCTGATCGTGGTCGCACTCATCGCAGTCGCTGCGATTGGTGTTTATGGGTTTTTCGGACAGACACTGCGTAGTCAAACCGCGGGTATTGCGCTCGAGCTCTCAGGTCAAAGTGCAAGCGAAGCAATCAATCAGGCAAAGAGTTCTGCCACTCAAGCGCAGAGCACCGCTTCGCAACGCCGTGGGCTCGAAGATTATGGCTCCGGGAACCGATAGAGAATCTTAGGGAGAATCGCCAAGGCGCAACGAGCAGCCGAAAGCAAGCACTGCAGAGTTAGTCACTGGTGACAAAACGCAAGATGAATATCACATCAAGCCAATCGATCCGACAATTCAGCGCTCAACGGGGTCAGATTTTTCCCTTGAGCCTGCTTTTCATCGGACTCGTTGTTAGCCTCATCATGTTTTTTGGTAAGTATGCGCTCGATATCAACCGTGCGCATCACCGGCAGAATCTTGCAGACAGCGCGGCGCTCAGTGCGGCAACTTGGCGAGCTCGCGCACTTAACTTTAATGCGTTTGCAAATAGGGCACTGATTGCCCAGGATGTTTACGCAGCTCATTTGACAGAAGCGAATGCATGGGCGGCTTATGCGAGCATGCTCGCTCAACGCGGTCAGGAGCTAGCCCAGATTTTTCCCGCTGCACAGCCAGCTGCTCAGTCGATTAACCAACTTGTCTCTGTGAATGAGCAGGTCTTGAATCAATTGAGCGAGTTGGAGCTATTTGCAAGAACTGCGCCTGGCGTGGGATTAAACGATCAATTGAGCTTGGCCCAATACGCATTTCTTAGATCCGCCGATGGATTCGGCCTTTCAGCGATTGCTAACGAAGTGGCACAAGCTGCTGATGCAGACGCATTTGCACATATCGTCGGGGGAGATAGCTTTCCCCAAAGTTGGTCATCCGTCGAAACGGACGCTTTAAAGGCACAGCGCCAATCATTGGTCTGGCAGTCCCTCAATGGTCGGAACCTTACGCCAAGCCCGAATGAAATCCCCTCGATGATCGATCACCGATTTGAAGATCAGCTGGCGCCAATACCGACGCTCAATTGCATACCGAAGTCGCTAAAGCAGCTGACGGCGAGACTAGTCCGTGAGTCAAGTCTGGAACGGCTCGATTCGGGCTGGAGATCGTCACAAACCTTATCACTACACGGTTGGCGACGTGGTCGTCTACTTCCGACCTGTGGCGACCAGCATGAACTGAACGCAATTGCCTGGTCCGAGCTCGTAACAGTGAATGGCAACGAAAATGGAGCAATCGCTGAAATTGATACGAGGCATGAATTCCAAAGTGGTGTCGCTTGGCGAAACCGGCAGGCGCAATCTAGGGCACAAG
>JALQWJ010000295.1 GCA_023258775.1 Burkholderiaceae bacterium
CACGCTTGGCCACCGCCATCGCTGCCTCAACACTGGCCGTGACAGGGTAATTCGGCAGTTGAGCATCCGCAGGCAACGATCTTTCAGCCTCGCAAAGTGCTCGTGGCAGCACTGCGGTTGCCGCAAGCGCTGCCTGTGGGTTGGGGCTTTTCGGATCGGTGGAATCAGCTCGAGAACTCATGGGTAATTGACCTGCGCGTAGTGGCTTTACTACAATGTAAAGTTCGGCCATTCGATTTCGACGGCCATGGGTCTTTATTTTATCCTCCAAGGGAGCACTACACGCATGGCAAGTGCGGCGCAACGACGCAAGAAACGGATCGATCGTAAGGCGAAATCGCAGCGCGCGGATCGCGTATTGCCCACCGAAGTGATGGGTTTGCTATCGATGCCGTTAGAGGGTAAGGCCCCAAACGCAGGTGCGATGCCCAGCGAGAATATAAATACAAGCTCCGAGCGGTCCCAAACGCACAGTTCGAGCGCTCAGCTGCAACCTCGATTGTCCGGCCCTGGAATTAGCACTAAGTTTCCTGGATACAAACTCAAGACCGATGTGCCTGTAGATGGATGGGCTGAGAAGCCTGTTGAAGCACGGGCAGTCAAGCCACTTGAGCCGCTTCCCAGATTTGCTGGTCCCCTTGAAGCTTCAAACAAACTCTCCAAGTACCAATCCGAGCCTTCGATTGAGTCGGGCTTGACTCCCCTAACGCCGGCAGCTGCTCAGCAAGCCTTCGGCATCCCCTCGGCCACAGTTCCTCAAACGCTGGTGAAGCGATCGGTCAGCGTGGGCGCCCTTCGAGACCGATTCGCTGTCGCATACTGGCTTTTTGCCCATCGTTCTGTTGACTGGTTTTCAGCACTTGCCAAGCCTGCCTTCGAGCGAACGATCGAGACGATTGCTCAGCGTGGCTTGCAGCTTGCAGCGGCTATGCAACCAGTCGCCAGACCACTTCAGCAACACTTTGAACGACTGCCCTTGCATTTGTTCGGGATCGAAATGTGGGCCCGTGCCAGGCGCAAGCAACTTGCAGCGGGTGGTGCAGCCTCTTTGCTTGCTGTTACCGCGTTTGCAACGGCACCGTTTTCTGAGGAGATCTTGCCGCCACCGCAAATGCTCGCCGAAACACTCATGTCGGCCCCATCGGTATTCGATTTTCAAGAAACACTCGTCAAGGTTGAGAGCATCCGTCGAGGTGACACGATTGCCGCGATCCTGAGTCGCATGGATTTGATTGACCGTGACCTGGCTGAGTTTGTGAAAAAGGATTTACTTGCGCGCAAGTCTTTCCAACTGCTGCCGGGTCGGCTTGCCATGGCAGAAGTCGATGGCTACGGAAAAATCCAGCGCTTTGTACTCCGCACCGGCGGTATTGATGAAAGTTCCGCACAATCGCCCAAGCGCATGGTGATTGCCCGGGAGGGAGATGGATTCCACGTTCGAGAAGAACTTGTCATGCTCGATCGTGGTCTCGAAACCCGAAGCGCAGAGATCCAAAGCTCACTTTACGCCGCCACTGACCAGGCTGGCATCCCAGAGTCGGTCGCATCGAAAATCGCCGATATTTTCGGTGGTGACATCGATTTCCATCGGGATTTGCGCAAGGGTGACCGTTTACGTGTGATGTACGAAACCCTGCGCGAAGCTGGTGGTCTTGACACCGCATCGCCGGGCCGGGTACTCGGTATTGAATTCCTGAATGCGGGTCGCCGTCTTGAAGCCTTCTGGTTTGACCCAGACGGCGATGGCGCGGGAAGCGGCTCCTACTACGACTCCAAGGGACATAGCCTCAGAAAATCCTTTCTCCGCAATCCCGTTGAGTTCAGTCGTGTTTCTTCAGGATTTAGCGGAGCGAGGCTGCATCCGATTTTTCAACAATGGCGAGCCCATCGGGGCGTTGATTTTTCTGCGCCACATGGCACAAGAGTGAGGGCGGCAGGCGACGGTGTCGTGAGCTTTGTAGGCCGAAACGGTGGCTACGGCAACATGGTGGTTTTAAAACATCGCGATAAAAGCGAAACCGTGTATGCCCACTTGAGTAATTTCGCTGAAGGCTTAAGTGTTGGTCAACAAATTCAGCAAGGTGACTCGATTGGCGAGGTTGGTGCCACCGGCTGGGCAACAGGCCCTCATTTGCACTATGAATTCAGGATTAATGGTGAACCTGTCGACCCGATGACAACGGCCTTCCAGAGCGGTGGAATACAAATTCCAAGTGCTCACAAGGATCG
>JALQWJ010000296.1 GCA_023258775.1 Burkholderiaceae bacterium
CGGATGAGCAATGGAATCGCTGTGCAAGTAGGCCTCGATTTGCGCCTCGATCGCATCAGACAACTTATTGCCCTGACCCGAGAAAAACTTAATGCCGTTATCCTCATAGGGATTGTGTGAGGCAGAAATAACAATCCCTGCATCGAGACGAAGTGCTCGTGTAAGGTAGGCCACCCCTGGTGTGGGAAGCGGCCCCACTAAACGCACATCGACGCCCATCGATGACAAGCCTGCCTCGAGCGCCGCTTCAAGCATATAGCCCGATAGGCGGGTGTCTTTACCGATCAAGGCAACAGGCTTTCTTCCAGCTTTTGCGCCTGACTGCGACGTGCGGGTCTGCGATGCGCCTGACTGCGATACGCCTGATGACGTTGAACGAGACTGCAGCAACACCTTGCCCGCCGCTTGTCCGAGTCGAAGCACGAACTCGGGTGTCATGGGCAAACTTCCAACCCGCCCGCGAATCCCGTCGGTACCAAACCAGCGCCTTGTCATCTCAATATCCTTCTTGCGACGTGGGGTTGTCCATTAAACAGCCATAGACCCGAAGCGCATCGACTGTTGCGCCAACATCGTGAACCCGCAAGATCGATGCACCTAAAGTGGCTGCAGCAAGCGCGCCACCGATTGAACCAGGGTCTCGATCAGCGGTGGCTTTGCCGGTGATCTCGCCAATGAAGCGTTTTCGCGATAACCCAACGAGTAGCGGGAAAGGCGTTGCATGAAAATTATATCGTGATAGCAATCGTAGGGATCGCAACAGTGAACGGTTGTGTTCAAAAAGTTTGCCAAAGCCGATACCCGGATCAAGAACCACCTTGCTCAAGTCAAGGCCATGCTTCACACCGCATTGCAATTGGCGCTCAAAAAACCCGCGCACCATGCCAACAACGCCGCCCTCGCTTTCGGGATAAACGGGGGCGTCTTGCATGTTGGCAGGCCGCCCTTGCATATGCATCAGGCAGATCCGAGGCGCTTGCACAGCGACAGCCCAAGCACCCTCGGCGCGAAAGCCATTCACGTCGTTGAGCATGTCAGCGCCCTCGTTGAGAGCGGCTGCCATGACGGCAGGCTTCATGCTGTCGACTGAGATACGGAAAGCGTGTTTTCGCTTAAGCGGCGCCAAACGCTTTAACACAGGCAATAAGCGATCGAGTTCGTTACGCTCGGACACCGCGTGGGCCCCGGGGCGGGTTGACTCAGCACCCAGATCAATCCACTGGGCACCCTCACCGACGAGCCTGAGAGCCTTAGCAAGCGCCTCATCGGGGCTTAAGAGCCCGCCGTCTGAAAACGAATCGGGGGTCAGATTCAAGACCCCCATCACCTCAACTTCAGGCAGCCGGAGCCTCCGGCACATCGCTTGGTGTGGGCTGCACTTGTGTGCCACTTGTGCCGCTCGGCGTACTTGGCTTGTTGTTGCCTGGCTCCTTAGGGGGCCGTGGCGGCAAGCCATTAATGATGTCATCGATTTGGTCTGAGTCGATGGTTTCCCATTCAAGCAAAGCTTTGGTCATTGCTTCGACCTTATCGCGATTGTCTTCAAGGATTTTGCGCGCAACCCCATACTGATCGTCGATGATTTTGCGGATCTCTGTGTCGACCTTGCGCATGGTCTCTTCGGACATATGCGTGGTTTTCGTAATCGAGCGACCAAGGAATATTTCACCTTCGTTTTCGGCATAAACCATCGGACCAAGCACATCGCTCATCCCGTAGCGGGTGACCATATCGCGGGCAAGTGAGGTTGCGCGCTCGAAATCGTTACTCGCCCCAGTTGTCATTTGATTCATGAACAGTTCTTCGGCGATCCGCCCACCAAAGAGCATCGAAATCATATGCAGCATACGGGTGCGGTCCATCGAATAGCGATCTTCCGTGGGCAGTTGCATGGTGACACCAAGCGCACGGCCGCGCGGAATGATCGTGACCTTGTGCACAGGATCGGTTTTTGGGAGCATGCGTGCGACGATCGCATGACCAGACTCATGGTAAGCCGTGTTTTTACGCTCTTCCTCGGGCATGACAATCGAGCGTCGCTCGGCACCCATGATGATTTTGTCTTTGGCTTTTTCGAAGTCGATCATTTCGACCAAGCGCGCCGCACGACGGGCTGCAAAAAGCGCAGCTTCGTTGACCAGGTTAGCGAGATCGGCACCTGAAAAACCAGGGGTACCACGGGCGATAATGTCGGCCTTGACGTCT
>JALQWJ010000297.1 GCA_023258775.1 Burkholderiaceae bacterium
CTAGAACCCGTTTTGATTGCAGCAATACCGGCGTTTGCAGCCGGCTTGGCTGAAGACCTGACAAAGCGGGTTGGCGTTGCGCAGCGGCTTTGGGCCTCGTTGGTCTCTGGACTTTTGTTGTCCTTGCTCACCGGTGTCTCCATTCAGCGACTTGATCTTCCCGGCGTTGATGCCTTATTCATGGCTGGCAGTCTTGGTTTATTTCTGTCTTACGCGCTGACAGCATTTGCTGCAGGCGGCCTTTGTCACGCTATCAACATGATTGATGGGGTGAATGGCCTAGCATCATCGGCGATTACCATCATGCTTGGCGCCTTTGCCTGGCTGGCCTGGACGGTCGACGATGTACATTTGGCTTGGATTGCGACATCGGGCGCAGCAGCAGCTTTGGGATTTTTTTTGGTTAATTTTCCGCGCGGCGCTATCTTTCTTGGTGACGGTGGCGCTTACCTACTCGGGTTCTTACTTGCGGCGGTTGCCTTAGCCTTACCTGCGAGAAATCCAGAAATCTCGCCATGGGCAAGTCTGCTGATTTGCGCATACCCCGTCATCGAGGTTTTCTTTTCCGTGTTACGCAGACGTCACAGTTCAAGGCATCCTGGCCATCCCGATCAATTACATATGCACAGCCTCTTATTGCGGCGCCGATTTCGCCAACACGCGCCAACCACGGGAGCGGTGGGCGTCATGGTCAGCCTACCCGCACTAGCGGCTTGCGTTTTTCCCCAACAGCCGGGGGCTCTGGCACTGATTTTGTTGCTTTGCCTGATTGCCTATCGAATTGTTCACCGCCGCTTACTCTGTTTTAACTGGCGAGCAGCCTTCAAACTCGGTCTTTAGACTAAGCTTTAAAGCCCCAGGCACGTTTGAAGGCGGCAAGTCGAGCCGCCTCGTCGGGATTGGCGCGCATCTTACGCATAGCACTGCGCAAAAAGGCGATGAGCAAGCCCAAGAAACCCCCGGCTAAGATGCCGATCAAAACCATCAAAAGTCGCTTCATGGGATCACGCCGCTCGGGAGGAACCGCGATATCGACCTGCTGAACAAGTCCTACGCCCTGGCGTGCCTCATCAGCTCGAGCAAACTCAAGCTGACGAACCAAAGCTTCATACGTACTAGAACGATGTCGAGCCTCGCTGACTGCTTTAGCATGTGCAACCTGATCTTCGGTGGGAGCCTTGCTGCCGTCAAGCAAACGATTAGCACGAACGCCACTACCATCCTCGACCTTAGCTAGCTGGGCTCTGAGGGCTGTAAGTTGGGCATTTAAAGCAATAAGGTCAGGATTTTTATCGGTTGCAAAGGCACGCATGGCTTGTTGTTGAACCTCTAGAGCGATGATTTGTCCTCGAATTTGGGCTGCCTGCATTAGCCCCATATCGCCCTTGACGTCATAGGTGTTGATGCCAAGCTTTCGATCCAACTGGCGAAGGTGAAGTTCTGCCTGAATCATGGTGTCACGCGCTTTATCAAGTTGTTGCTCGAGCGCAGCTCGCTTGATTTGTGCATCGGTGAGCGCCAGTTCGCCAGAAAGTTCGCGCAAGAACTTGACATAAGCATTGGCAACTTCTGCTGAAAATTTTGGATCTTTATCGGTAAACTCAATGGTGACGAAGCCGCTTTGTTTATCGGCATTGATCTTTGTCCATTTCGCAAGCGCAAGTCGGGTTTCGATCAAGGTTTCTTCTTTATAGCGGTCCCTGAGTTTGTATGTCTCAATCAGTCGATCGGCGAGTCGCTCTGACTTCAATAACGCAGTTACAGACTTTTCGGGCGTTGCGGCTAAACCGCCAAGACTCACACCGGCCAATCCCGCCAACGCGCCGAGTTGGCTCGACAAACCGCCTGAAGAAGCATTACCCGGCGGCATAATTGAGGCCTTCGAGGTGAAGGTTGGCTCACGCATGAGCGCAAATCCCAAGGCAATGAGCAAGCCAACCAAGGCTGTGATGATGACGGTCCATTTTTCTTCGCCGATCGTTGTGAGCAGATCGAGCAAACTGATCTCGTCCTCATCGCTATAACTTAGGATTGGTGCGCCAGATTCACCGCCATCATGTGATTCTTTTCCTGGATTGAGAGGGGTATTCATTTGCGCGACAAACTTAATTGTTAAACAAGGTCTTGATGGCTACAAGAGATATACCAATCTGTGAGAATAAGCTAGTCCAGGTACGTGCTAGATCCATTCCCTTCCAGAAAT
>JALQWJ010000298.1 GCA_023258775.1 Burkholderiaceae bacterium
CTTTACGAGATCAACACCTCGCTTGTAAGCGGTGATGAATCGCTTCACGATCTCCGGATGCTTAGCGATAAACTCTGTTGTAAAACTTGCAGAGCCCCCATGCCAAGGTGCCATCGGATCGCCAAGTACATACTTTGCGATTACACCTACTTCTAGATTTCTCGTCGTTCCATTAAGCCTACCAATCGTCCCGGTAGGCTCAAGCGTGTAACAAGCGTCAACTTGACTTGCTGCAATGGCGGCAACATGCTGAGCAATAGGAAGTTCGATTATCGAAAAGCCCTTTGCTCCAGCTCGCTCTAGGACTGTTCTAGCTAGCGTGACGTTTTGCACGCCAGGCCCGCATCCAACTTTCTTTCCAGATAATTCGCCAACCGACTTCATCGTATTGTCTTTTGCAACGATAAACTCATCGAGCACATACTTGGCATTTGTGGGATTTGTACAAAAAATTTTCAATAGACCTGGCTGTGCGAGTTCGGCAATGCCTAGGGCTGCGGAGGCAGTGCCATTTGAGCTTCCCTCAAGTCTTCCTGCCAACATGGCCTCGGCGACTTGCTGCGGGCTTGCAAATTTGACAGCTTCAACTTCTAGCCCTGCTTGCTTGAAATAGCCCTTGTCAACCGATGCAAAAAAAGGAATTCCGGAGGCAACAGGCCAATAGCCTATCCGGATTTTTGGTGTCACCTGGGCGCGAACAATCGCCGGCATAGACAGAGATGCTGTCGCGGCCGCTGTCATCTTCAAAGCCCTTCTTCGTTCTACTTGCATCGAGCAGCGTTGATGTGCCGTGACTAAATGAGCCTTAGGATCAGATTTCATGATGAACTCCTTGATTAAATTGAAAACTCGAACGAGAAAAAGCTATGGCACCCTGCCCTCTTGATAGGCGCGCCAGCCACCAAAGTGAGTAATGTCGCGAGCCTCCTGCAAGGCGTAGTGCTCGCACAAGAAGCCCTGAACCATGCCGTTGCCAAGGGTTTGAATTTGACCAATTCCGAGAGGCGCGGGAATCTGTGAAACAAACGATCCAAAATTTGATATCGGTAATTCCCAGATCTCTAATGCGATGCACTGACCTTGGCCAGGACTTACACGAACGAGACCCGGCTTTTGCGGCTCGGTGTTAGCTAAGGCAAATAAGCGATAGTCTGGTGTTGTACAAGACTCTGCTACGAATCGAGCATCACAAGCCTCAAGCTGCCAGTTCAATGGCATTCCCCGCAGATGTGCACCGACGACTGCGATTCGAACCCAACTTTTTCTATCACCGCCTGGTGGTCGAGGAATTGAGATACCTTCAGTTAGCATCTGGTCCGTCCTACCAAGGCAAAGTTGGCTAGCCTCGTGAAAGCGAGCACCAAGCTCAGCGAGCCTGAAATCTGATCCTGCCGGTGCTATAAAAGTAACACCAAATGGCAAACCATCGGCACGAATGGAACTCGGCACAGCGATGGCAGCGAAGTCAAGTAGATTCACAAAATTGGTGTAATAGCCAAGTCTTCGGTTTAGCTCGATAGGATCCGCGATCATTGATTCAATGAGGTAATGTCGGGGTACCGTCGGTACCATCAACACATCAATTGATGACCACATAGTGTTTGATTGTCGCTCTAAATTTCGTAAGCTTTGAATCGCTTTAAAAACATCGATAGGCGAAAACGATGCTCCTTTTTTTAAAACCTCATAAACTGGCTTGATTAAACTATCAGGGTTACGCTCAACAAAGTTTGCAGTAACTTCCAGCCGCTCCGATACAAGCGCACTCTCGTAAAGGAGCTCTGCGCATTGACGTAAGGGCGAATAGTCAATCTTGACAACCGTTCCTCCAAGCGCCGCAACCTGATTGATCGCTTTTCTAAAACACGCTTCGCTTAGGTGGTCATCAAACCATTCACAACGATCTGGGATCCCAACGCGCAAGGCATTAGGAAAGCTTGATCGCTCAAGTGTGAGCGCACGTGCGTATGGGTCTTCAGGGTCTTCCGCGCAAGCCGCTAGGAAAACCCGCCAAGCCGTAGCAACATCCCTGGCAAAGATCGATACGCAATCAACGCTTCTTGCAGCAGGTACAACGCCTCGGGTACTAATAAGGCCTTTACTAGGCTTTAAGCCAATAATATTGTTTAAGCCTGCAGGGACGCGGCCTGAACCGGCTGTGTCGGTTCCAAG
>JALQWJ010000299.1 GCA_023258775.1 Burkholderiaceae bacterium
GTCCCTGTCTGACCAACTGGTTAATAGTGGGCATGGATTAACTTTCCTTGCGAACAACGAAGGAGAGCGAAGTCGCCCCCCAATTTTTGGAAGAAAGCCTTAAACTGTAACGCATGACGGGCTACTATGCAAGCCCCCCGCCGGAGACTTCGGTCGCATCGGCGTCGCTTTGCTGCGTGGCCTCGTCCTCGAGTCGTTGCAGCTCTGCGGCCGCCTCGGCCGCTGCCATGGCTCTTTGCTCAGCAGCCTCGAATTTCTCCTTATCAAGCCTTGCCCGGTGAAAGGCAAGACCAGTTCCTGCGGGAATCAAGCGTCCCACAATCACATTCTCTTTTAAGCCGCGCAAATCATCGCGCTTGCCCATGATGGCAGCCTCGGTGAGCACGCGTGTCGTTTCCTGGAATGAGGCGGCAGAAATAAACGAGTCTGTCGACAACGATGCTTTTGTAATGCCTAGCAACACATTGTCGTAATAGGCAATACGCTTTCCGGTCGCAACTGCCTTATCGTTTTCGTCAAAAAGTTCCGAACGTTCTACTTGTTCGCCAGTGATGAAGGGCGTATCGCCTGGATCAGTAACCTGAACCCGACGAAGCATTTGCCGAATAATCACCTCAATATGCTTATCGTTGATCTTCACGCCCTGCAAGCGATAAACGTCTTGGACTTCATCAACAATGTAACGAGCAAGCGCTTCTACGCCAAGCAAACGAAGAATGTCGTGCGGATCTGCAGGGCCATCAACAATCGACTCGCCCTTATTGACCACTTGTCCATCATGAACAAGAACGTTCTTGTCCTTTGGAATCAAGAACTCATGAGCTACGCCTTCGGGCTCAGTTATCACCAAACGCTGCTTGCCTTTGGTGTCTTTGCCAAATGACACGGTACCAGTGACCTCCGCAAGCATACCTGCATCTTTTGGCGCTCGCGCCTCAAAAAGCTCGGCCACACGCGGAAGACCCCCGGTGATATCACGAGTCTTTTGCGATTCGGTCGGGATCCGCGCAAGGACCTCAGCGCGTCCAATACGCTGACCGTCCTTCACCATGATTAAGGCACCGACTGGAAAGCCGATCGTTACCGAATGATCAGTACCAGGAATTTTCACTTCCTCGCCTTGATCGTTAATCAGCTTGACCTGAGGGCGTAAAGACTTCGCAGCGGCAGAACGTCGTTTGGCATCAATAACAACCAGGGTGGATAAGCCTGTGACCTCATCAATTTGCTTGGCAACCGTCACGCCTTCTTCGACGCCTTCGAACTTCACCGTGCCTTCATATTCAGTGATGATCGGCCTGGTAAGCGGGTCCCAGGTTGCAAGCTGAGCACCAGCCTTAACGGCAGCGCCATCTCCAGCAAGCATCACCGCACCGTAGGGAATTTTATGACGCTCACGTTCGCGGCCCGCATCATCTGCAATCAAAACCTCACCAGAGCGCGAAATCACCACAGCCTCGCCTTTGGAATTATTGACCACACGCATCGTGCCAGTAAATCTGACGTGACCATTTGATTTGGCTTCGACCGCTGATGCCACGGCGGCACGCGACGCCGCACCACCGATGTGGAAGGTGCGCATGGTGAGCTGGGTTCCAGGTTCGCCGATCGACTGCGCAGCGATCACGCCAACGGCCTCACCTGAGTTGACAAGCACGCCGCGACCAAGGTCTCGACCGTAACACTTGGCACACAAACCATAACGAGTTTCGCAAGTAAGCGGTGTACGCACACGAACCTCGTCAATACCCAATCTTTCGATCTCATCGACGGCGTCTTCATCAAGCAGACTGCCTGTTTCAAAAACAGTCGCTTGAGTTTCCGGGTGTACCACATCGCTCGCAGCAACACGACCCAAGATCCGGTCACGCAGAGGTTCAACAACCTCACCGCCCTCAATCAAGGCCTTCATGGATACACCTTGATCGGTTCCGCAATCGTCTTCGACCACCACCAAATCTTGAGTGACATCAACCAAACGTCTTGTGAGGTACCCAGAGTTGGCAGTCTTTAGTGCTGTATCGGCAAGACCTTTTCGAGCACCGTGGGTTGAGATGAAGTACTGCAATACATTTAACCCCTCGCGGAAGTTTGCAGTAATCGGGGTCTCGATGATCGAGCCATCAGGCTTTGCCATAAGACCGCGCATGCCAGCAAG
>JALQWJ010000029.1 GCA_023258775.1 Burkholderiaceae bacterium
CCAACTAATGCAAGTCCGGTATCGAGCTGTAACGATATTTCGGGCCCTGAGCCGCCCTTGCCACGTCGGAGAACCTTGCCCTTCAACAAATTCACTCCTTGCATCGCTACAATCGTTGGCGCTATCGTGACCGCAGTCGCTTTACACATGGCTATCACCTTTTGTCCTGGACTGAGATGAAGTAATTCAAGGCTTTCATGGGTAACTCGCGCAGTCAGTGTTTGTGCTTCAGTGATGGCAAGCAGAATTTGAGCAGCTGCATGCTTTCGGTCGATGTTCTCAACGGTGCAGGGCAATTGATTACGCATGCTGGTCCGAAAACCTACGCTGGCAAGTCCTGGCAGATTAAGACCTGCCCCCTTACCTAGTTGCTCGATCGTTGCGAGCGCTTGTTCGCGCGACCTATTCAGCGCATCGGCCACTTCCAATACCCGAGCGCCTTCCGCTGTGAGTCTCGCACCTCCCCCACCTGAACCGCCTACAACTTTTTCGACAAGTGAAACACCCGCAAGATTGCTGAGGGTTTCGATTGCCTGCCAGGCAGCCTTGTAACTTACTGAATTGATGCGAGCAGCCTCCGATATCGATCCTGCCAGTCGAATCGCGCGCAAGACCTCCAGACGTTTATCGAGCGTCCGCATGCCGAGAACCTCTTCGTAATCGATCATTGCTTGCTTCATGCTGCGCCTATCTTCGCACGAAGTTTGTGGTTTACGCTATTCTAATGATGAATAGCGCAGTAGCATCGTTTTTTGAGCAGTGCGTTCTTCTTCTGAATAGGGCGTCCTTCTTCTGAATAGTGCGTACTTTTCATGGTTATCGGGAGGGTTTCAATGAGTTGGTTGATTTTGCGGCTGGGTTTCATGAGCCGTAAGCTCAGGATCATTTGGCTTAGCTTGCTAAGCCTAGCTTCGCTGACACTTCATGCGGCTCCCCTACAAGTAGCGGTTGCCTCGAATTTCATGGGTCCTATGAACGCGGTTGCTTCTGTTTTTGAGCGCGACACCGGCCATAAGCTGCAACTCTCCTTTGGAGCAACTGGGCAGTTCTATGCGCAGATTCGAAACGGCGCGCCATTTGCTATCTTGCTAGCAGCCGATAAGGAAACACCCTTGAAGCTTGCACGTGAAGGGCTTGCCGTCGAAGCGACAGCGTTTACTTACGCAAAGGGGCGCCTGGTTTTATGGAGTAAGCGACCAAACTTCGTTGATAACGATGGCGCAATTCCTAAATCTGAATCATTCACTCGGCTTGCAATCGCCAACCCAAAGCTTGCGCCCTATGGCGCTGCCGCGCTAGAGACACTCACTAAATTGGGGCTGCGTGATCGAATCGCACCAAAAATTGTTGAAGCGGCCAACATCGCGCAAAGCTTTCAATTTGTCGCCTCAGAGAATGCAACACTTGGCTTTGTAGCGATGTCGCAAGTCTATGAACGCGGCAAGCTCAAGGAAGGCTCAGCCTGGCTGGTGCCTACTTCTTTCCATTCCCCGATCAATCAGGACGCTATTTTGCTGAACCCCGGCAAAGATCAACCTGCGGCGCTCGCATTGCTAAACTTTTTAAAAACAGACAAGGCTAAAACGATGATTAGATCTTTTGGCTACGATCTTTAACAATCAGAGAACTCGCTGTGAACCAGCTCTCAGATGCCTGGCCTGCAATTGCACTGACGCTTCAGCTTGCAAGCCTCAGTTCTGCATTATTACTGATCATCGCAACACCCATCGCCTGGTGGCTATCGCAAACGTCATCAGCCTGGCGTAAACCGATCGCTGCCTTGATTACCCTACCGTTGGTACTTCCGCCGACTGTGCTAGGCTTTTATATTCTTATAGTTCTTGGACCAAAAGGCTGGATAGGAGAACTCACGCAAAGTCTAGGGCTGGGCGTGCTGTCGTTTTCCTTTACCGGTTTGCTGATTGGATCTTTGATCTTTTCGCTACCTTTCGCTGTTCAACCAATACAGTACGCATTTGAGGCGATCGGCAAGCGGCCTTTAGAAGTTGCCGCCACCCTTCGTGCGGGCCCGCTTGATGCCTTTTTCTCTGTTGCACTACCCTTAGCCAAACCGGGTCTTTTAACGGCAACCGTGCTTAGTTTTGCACATACCGTGGGTGAATTCGGGGTTGTTCTAATGATTGGCGGGAACATTCCGGGACAAACAAGGGTTGTATCAACACAGATCTATGGTTATGTCGAATCAATGGCCTATGAAGAGGCTCACTTGCTGTCGGCGGGCATGCTCGTTTTCTCATTTCTGGTGTTGCTTGCGCTTGGCCAGTTGAAAACGCGTACCGATAAGGTGCTGACTTGACGCACGATAAAAGCCTAAGTATTCAGTTAAGGCTCGAACATCATCAGTTTTCACTTGATCTCGCTCTATGCGTGCCGCTTCGAGGGATCACCGTGCTATTCGGTCCCTCAGGCTCGGGCAAGACAAGCTTGCTTCGCTGCCTGGCTGGTCTTGAAAAGGCCCAAGGCATGATTCAGCTTGGCGATGAAATCTGGCTTGACAGCAAACGTCAATATTTCAGACCGACATGGCAACGTGAGATTGGCTATGTGTTTCAGGAGGCTAGCCTTTTTGAGCATTTAACTGTTCGCGATAATCTTTATTATGGTCTGAAGCGTGTACAAACTAGGCTCGGCGGTGTAAGCCTCGATGAGGCGGTAAGGCTTTTAGGGATCGAACGATTGCTTGGCCGTTCGGTCCAAAGCCTATCGGGTGGCGAAAGACAGCGGGTTGCAATTGCCCGCGCCTTAGCCACTCAACCCAAGTTGCTTCTCCTCGACGAGCCACTCGCTTCTCTTGATCTGTCAAGACGCCGCGAGGTTCTACCCTGGCTCGAGCGCCTTCATGACGAATTGAGCATGCCTATCGTTTATGTGACTCACGCTGTCGATGAACTTGCGCGTCTTGCTGACTATGTTGTCTTGCTCGAGCAGGGGCGAATTCGTGCTTACGGTCCGCTTGCTGAAATGAGCCGCTCACGCGAACTTGCCTTGGCAATTGGCGAAGAAGCCGGGATCATCAGCAAGGCGATTGTGATCCTTCGTGATGAAGCTCACCATATGGTTCAGCTGCAATTTGGAGGTGCTAAGCTTTGGGTGCGCGATCAAGGCCTCGTGGTTGGACAAACAGTACGGATCAGGATTTTGGCCAGGGATATAAGCCTCACGAAAACCGTACAAGAAGATACAACTATACAAAATCATTTACCAGGTGAAATTGAGTCGGTTGATAGCTTCTTACACCCAGCACAAGCAGTGGTACGTGTGCGATGTAAACAGGAAATACTGCTTGCGCATGTTACCCATCGTTCGCTCCAGCGCTTAGCACTTGATGTTGGAGCGCCCGTATGGTGTCAGGTCAAATCAGTCGCTCTTATTGTTTAGTCAACTTCGCGAGGCAGTTGTGAACAATCAAGAAATTTATGCAGAAATTATTTCGTTAGATGAAGTCTCACCATCAGTCATCAAGCGAATTGTGCTGATGCACATGGCTTACTACGGCAAGTACTTTGGCTTTGGTGAAACCTTTGAGCGATCAATTACAAAGGATTTGCGAAGCTTTGCACAAAGTCTGCCAGAGCAAAAAAGTAAACTTTGGCTAGTCACAAAAGGCGAACATGTTTTAGGTTCGCTTGCGATTGATGGTGTCTGCCTTGGAGCGGGCCGTGCACAATTGCGATGGTTTATTCTCGACCCCAGTCTTCAGTCTAAAGGCCTTGGCCATGCGCTCATCTTGAAAGCGATCGACTTTTGTAGACTTCAAAAATTCCGTGAAATTCAGCTGTGGACTTTTAGTGATTTGCAAGCAGCCCGCGCACTTTATCGCCGACACGACTTTCGCTGTGTTGAAGAGGCTGCAGGGGCACAGTGGGGTGTCGAAGTTATTGAGCAACGATACCTGCTCCAACTTGAATCCTGATCTAACCCGGCTTGAAGCAGGAGAAGTCTTTTGGAAAATCATTTGAAACTTTACATTGGCAATAAGAACTATTCATCATGGTCGATGCGGCCTTGGGTGCTGATGAAGCAAATGGACATTAGCTTCGATGAGCATCTGGTGCGCTTTGACGGTTTCACGCCCGAATCATGCTTCAAGAAAACCATGGCAGAGCTCTGTCCCACTGGCAGGGTGCCGGTGCTGGTCGATAGCGGGTTGGTGATTTGGGATAGCTTAGCGATCGTTGAGTATCTTGCAGAGCGCTTCCCCGATCGGCATTTGTGGCCTCAGCAGCCTGATGCACGCGCACTAGCAAGAAGCCTATGTGCCGAAATGCACAGCGGTTTCACCGCACTGCGTGCCGCATGCCCGATGAATATTGAAGCGAGCCTGCCAGACATCGGAGCGCTCATGTTGCGAGATCGCCCTTCGGTGCGCGATGACTTGGCCAGAATCGACCACATGTGGTCCTCATCGCTAGCCCGCTTTGGTGGACCGATGCTTTTTGGCCGCTACACCATCGCTGATGCTTTTTTTGCCCCTGTTGTCATGCGTATCAAGACCTATCACTTACCCTTGAGCGAGCTTGCACGTGGCTATGTTCAGGCCTGCCTTAGCACAAGCGGCGTTGAAGCCTGGGTAGACGAAGCTATAGCGGAAAACGACTTTCGCGACTTTGAAGAACCGTACAGACTTAAGCCAAGCAGCGAAATTAAGCCAAGCAGCGAAAATTAAGCCAAGCCGCACAAATTAAATCAACCCCCTAAACTTTTTCGGGCTAACTTCCGCCGACTTTTGCGTCCGTAAGCCTTGCTATGGACGATTTCACAGATGCTTTGATACTCGCACTTCACGCCGGGGCTGACGACCCTGACCGAAGTGCCATGGGGTCGCGCATGAAAGCACTGGTTGCAGAGCTTACCGATAAGGGATGTTCCAAGACCAAGCAAGCCGCTGTCACGAGGGAACTAGCCAAAGTTCGCGAAGCCTATCGCATAAGGCTGCTTTCTACATAGTCTCCTATCGCGCCCATGAAAGCCAGCGATTGCCAAAGAGCGCGTCGCTAAGGCAGACTAGCGCAAATAAACTTAGGAGACTACGTTGATCAACATACGCAGACGGCTAATTCGATTTGCAAGTACCCTGCTTGCAGGGCTTTCCCTGGGCTATGCCCATTTGCCTGCCCAGGCGGCCTGGCCCTCAGATCAACCAATCAACCTCATCATTGCCTATGCACCTGGAGGCGGAACTGACATCGTCGCGCGTAGCCTTGTTCCGTTTATTGAAAAACATCTTGGAGACGGTGCGAAGATAAATATTTTGAATCGGCCGGGCGCTGGTGGTGGCATCGGTTTTGCGGCAATTGCCAATGCAGCGCCCGACGGTTACACCATCGGTTTCATAAACACCCCGCCAGTCATCACCATTCCGATTGAGCGCAACGCAGCCTGGACGCTTTCAAGTTTTGACTATCTTGGCAACATCGTTGACGATCCCGGAACATTTTGTGTTCACCAGGAAAGCCCGATACGAAGCCTTGTTGAATTACAAAATTTTGCAAAAAATAATCCAAAAAAAGTCACGGTCGGGTCAACCGGTGTCGGTTCAGACGATCATCTGGCGATGCTGATGTTTGAGCGCACTGCAGGCGTTTCCCTGACACATGTTCCATTCAAGGGAAGTTCTGAAACGCGGACAGCGATTACAGGCAAACACATTACGGTTGCGGCGATCAACGTAGGAGAGGCTTTACAGTATCTCAAGAGTGGTTCGCCGCTGCGCTGTCTTGGGCAGATGACCGCTCAGCGCATGAGCATGGCACCCGATTGGCCAACATTCAGGGAGCAAGGATTTGCCTTTGAGATGGCCTCGCTTCGTGGCATGGCAGCGCCCAAGGGCTTGCCTTCAGCCATCCGAGAACGCCTCACACGCGCAATTGAACGCGCTGCAAATGATCCTGCCTTCAAAGAGGCCGCTGAGCGTGCATTCGCTCCGGTTCGGTTCTTAGCGCCTAGTGCTTACGAAGCAGAGATTCGTGCAGGAGACACGGTTTTTAGACAACTATGGAAAGAAATGCCTTGGACCGATCGCTAAGCGTCTTGCCTAAAAAAACTGGAAAACCTCGGATCGCGCTCTTTTGCGGCGATCCTGCCGGCATCGGTCCAGAGCTGGTGCAGCGTCTTCTTGATGAACCATCACGCTACGAGCACGTACACATTGAGCTCATCGGGCAGAAGTCGGCACTACGAGAGACGGCCAGGGTGAGTTTACATGCCTGGGATGGTTGGCACTCAGCGCCCTTTGAACCCGGACTTGCAGCGGTTGATAACGGTCGCTATATGCTTGCGGGCCTTCGTGAGGGGCTTGAGCTTGCGCGTAGCGGACGAGTCGATGCATTATGTTTTGCGCCCTTAAATAAGAGCGCTTTGCGTGCAGGCGGCATGCACCAAGAAGATGAATTGCGATGGTTCGCAGATTTCCTTAATTTTGAGGGTGCTTGCGGTGAACTCAACGTCCTTGAGGACCTATGGACCGCGCGCGTGACCTCGCATGTGGCTCTGCGCGATGTCAGCTCATTGTTAACGAAGCAGAAAGTAGCGACCGCGATCGCGATGATTTTCGAATCACTCAGACGTGCTGGTCTGCAAAGTCCGCGAATCGCTGTCTGCGGACTAAATCCTCATAACGGTGATCATGGCAATTATGGTGATGAAGAAGCGGCCATCATCGAACCCGGTATCGCACTTGCCCGGGTAAATGGCTATGCCGCCGAGGGTCCCTTTCCAGCAGACACAGCCTTCGTTCGAGCCATTCGCAAACCCGATGGCTTTGATGGTGTCGTCACGATGTATCACGACCAAGGTCAAATTGCGATGAAGTTACTCGGCTTTGAGCGAGGGGTTACTGTCCATGGGGGCTTGCCGTTTCCAATCACGACGCCCGCTCACGGAACCGCCTACGATATCGTAGGCCAGGGAAAGGCTAATCCGCAGGCATTTTTCAATGCCTTTGATCTGGCTTGCAAAATGACTTTATTCGATAAAACGATATAGCATTATTCACGAATATATCCCGGCGCTCTGACTCATTTAAATGCGTCAGCATGTTGCTGATGCCAAGCAACTGGGCCCTATAAGCCACACGCAGGCTTGCAACGGGGAAATTGCTTGCAAACATACAGCGCTCAGGACCAAAGATCTCAACTGCCTCCTGAACAACGCGTCGGTTTGACTCGATTGTCCAGGCTTGGTGCATCAGTCCTAGCTCACTGATCTTGCAAAAGACCTTGGGCAGCCGTGCCAAAGCCCTCATTCCCTTGCGCCACTGATCTAAACCTGCCTCACTTCGATCCCAAGGCAGACCGGTATGGTTTAGCACCACACTAAGTTCTGGAACTTTCTCAACGATCATCGCTGCTTCTTCTAGATGCCAGAATGGGACCCGCAAATCCCAAGACCAATCTCTTGCTGCAAGCAATCGCATACCGGCGAGCCAGTTCGGGTCTGTGAGCGAACCAGCACCCTGGGGTCGCGATGCATGAGGGTCTTGCGCAATAATAGGCTTGGAGCGTAAACCCCTAAGCAATGGAAACTGCGCCTGCGCAGCTAGTTGTTCATCAAGTCTGGGATCGTGTAGCCAGGCATGCGCCACCACTGCTTGAGGCATACCGCAGGACGCATGCTGCTCATGTAACCAACGCGTTTCGTCTAGCGCCCTTGAACGGATGCACTCAGCCTCGACATGAACGGTAGCGAGTACATCGACACCAAAGGCGTCAGTTCGATAATCTTCTGGAAGATAATTGCGGCGCAATGCGGTGTAATCGCCAAGCAAAAAAGGCTTGGGGTCACCGACAAGCCAGTCATGCCAGCCCAAGGCCAAATCCCAGAGGTGATGATGCGAATCGACTACTTCGAGTTTTTCCATGGCTTATATGTTCTTGATCATTGAAAAAAAGCTTGGGTCAGAGGCCTGGCGCTGATGGGAGGAGTACGTTTGCGATATTTTAGTTAGAACTATGACAGCTTGCACAACGACTGGGTTTCGAGCTACTTTGCCAGATTGATGGACTTAATAGCAAGGTCGCCCAAAGTAATCATTAATCAAAAGGAATTCGTAATGAGTATGCAGCATGATCAAAACATTGAACCGTTAAGTGCTATGGCAGAGCGGCTTAAGCCACTATTTCCTGGATTGCTTGGTATTGAGTGGACAAAGCTTGAACCCGACCATGTTCAGGCGAAACTACTCGTTCGTATGGAGCTTTGCACCGCGGGCAATAGTTTGCACGGTGGGGCTTTTATGGCTTTGGCAGACACCGTCGGCGCAGTTGCAACCTTTATTCAACTACCTAAAGGCGCACGAACTACAACGATTGAATCAAAGACGAACTTTTTGCGAGGCGCACCAATTGGCAGTTATGTTCATGCTGATACACGTCCCCTGCACCGCGGGCGTACCACGCACGTCTGGGAGACACGTATTACTGATGAGGCGGGAAAGCTTTGTGCGCTGGTGATACAAACTCAAATGCTGCTTCATGAGGCCTAGCGCCAACATTCGGGTTCTGAACGTTGGCGCCAGTCCTTATGCCATTCGCAAAAAAGTCCCCCGAGCGCTGGCACAAGTGCGATTGGCTTTAAGGCAGGCGTTGATCAATCATCGGCAAATGAAACATGGGCAGCAACAATTTGCCAGCCTCGCTCGGTGAGCAGCCAACTTTGCTGTTGGCGGCCAACCCGTTTCTCACCGGGTCGGCTAAACACGCAACTCGCGGTACCAAAGCATTCGCCGAAACTTGTGATCAGCACCTCTGAGATCGTTCGCGAATAACTGCCGCTTGGTCCTGGCGGCCTGGACCGGCGAAACGCAGCGATGGCCTCATGCCCAAGAAGATGCTCTCTTGCATTGGTTCCATAGCGGATGGTTCGCTCATGGCTGAAAAACAAATTATTTAATCGTTCGATATTGTTATTGACCAATGACTCCTCGTAGTCATAAAAGGCCTTTGTTAACGAGGCAAGTACATCAGCTCGGTTAATTTCCATAGCATTTACAAATGAATGAACGTGAGATTAATGGCCGCACTGCATCAAACGGCTTGCACGACGACGTCTTACCCGTTTAATCCACACAAATTGGACAAGCGCGTAAGCGAGCACCGAAAATACACAGGCAAAGACGAAGGCACCAAGTGCCATGGGTTTACCAATAGTGTCCATTTGGCCAATGAGTAGCTCAATCCATTGCGCTGTACCTCCCTGACTGACTTCGGACAAACCAGTTTCGGACAAACCAGAACTTAGTGTCGACTCGCCAAGACCGCCTGCTTCGTTGCTTGAAACATCAGGCTGCTTAAACGAAAGCATCCATCGACCGAGTTCCCAGGCAGCGTAATAGACCGGGGGAAACGTCAAAGGAGTATTAACAATTGTAGCGAGGGCTGCAGCCGGTATATTGGCTCGCAACCACATCGATAGGATCGCCGACAGAGGAATTTGAGCAATTGGAATCAAAAACGCAAAAAAAACACCAATACCCACGCCAAGCGCTACCGCTTTGCGATGCATACGCCAGAGTCGAGGATGGAAAAGCCTTGGACCCATCCAGCGTAACCATCGATTGTTTTGCATCGATTCCTGGCTTGGCATCATCTTCTTAAGCCGCTCGATCATCGTCTTGTTATTCCTTTTCAATCGTGGCGAGATGATATCTTTTGCGAACCTAGCCGCGAGCATATCCCCAAGCCCTTAAGTCTATGGCCTAAAATTCCCCTGGATTAACGCGGCTTAAGCGCTGCGCGATCGGGTTAGCCAGATAGGGCTTGCACGACGTTCGGACCCGTATCCCCTGCAGGGGCATTCGTATCAGTGAGATATTGGACCTCTTAGCGATCACATGGAGCAATTGATGAAAGACCAGAATAAGCACCAAGACCAGACCAACCACCTCGAAGTTCGCCGACAATTTGTGCTGAGTGCAGCCGCCCTGCCCTTGGCTTCACTAGCGTCAGCGCCACTATTGGCGCAAAGCTATCCGGCAAAGACAATTCGACTGATCTGCCCCTTTCCTCCCGGTGGCGCTGTTGATATCGCCTGCCGAGCTTTGTCAGCAGAACTCAGCAAGCAGCTCGGCACCACCGTGGCGGTTGAGAATCGTCCAGGTGCTGGGGGTAACGTTGGGCTTGTCGAGGCTGTGAAATCAGCGCCCGATGGCTACACGCTTTATATGTCGACAAGTGGCATTCAGGCCATTAATCCAGTGCTTTACAGCAAGATGCCTGCAGATCCAAATAAAGAGTTAGCGCCGATTTCAGCACTCGTTTCGCTCAACAATGTCTTGGTTCTTCACCCCTCAGTAAAGGCTAATAACGTTAAGGAACTTATTGCATATGCAAAAGCCAATCCTGGCAAACTCACCTATGCCTCAAGCGGCAATGGCACATCGATCCATATGTCGGGCGAAATGTTTAAGGCACTTGCAGGGGTCGATATGCTCCATGTTCCCTACAAAGGGAGTGCCCCAGCGGTGACCGACCTGCTAGGGGGTCAGGTTCAGCTTATGTTCGACAATATTCCCTCATCGCTGCCGCACATCAAAGCCGGGAAATTAAAGGCTCTAGCAACCACAGGTGCCAAGCGTGATCCCGCACTTGCTGAGTTACCGACAATCGCTGAGTCTGGCGTTAATGGTTACGAATCCGATGTTTGGTTCGGACTAACTGCACCGGTTGCAACACCCAAAGACATCATTGCAAAACTTAGCGAGGAATGTCAGAAGGCGGTCAAAGCACCAGGTTTTGTCAAGCGGATGACCGAGCTGGGTTATAACATGATCGGTACAAATCCTGAGCAGATGGCTGATATGACAAAGGCAGCCATCACGCGCTGGGCACCGATCGTCAAGTCATCGGGCGCGAAGGTTGATTAAGATTCGGCGAGTTGTCAGTCTGAGTCTTAAGTAGCCATCATTTACACAGTCTCAAAAGCATGAGGAATCTTAGGCTTGACTAGGCAAGCTGAAGTTTGGAGCCCATGGCAAAGCCTCCATCGATCGATATTGATTTAAGATCTTTTTCTGCGAACCCCTACCCGGCGATGGCGACGATGCGTCGCGATACGCCGGTAGCCTGGGTCAATCAGCTTGGTGCCATCGTACTCACCAGACATGCCCACATCACCCAAGCTGAGAAAGACATCGCCTTTTTCAGCTCCCATCAGCCGCAAGGGCTGATGACAAAGCTTATGGGCGAGAACATGATGAGAAAGGATGGCCCAGCACACCTTCGTGAACGAAAGCTGATGCTGGGCACGCTTACAACACGGCAGGTGCGAGAGCGGTGGATGGCTGTTTTTGAAGCGATCGCAGACGAGGTGTTAAACGAGCTTGCACTTAAGAAAGAACCCGATTTG